>JAIMBB010000058.1 GCA_023511655.1 Anaerolineae bacterium | reverse complement strand
CACGGTGGGCGTGGGCACGCGGAAGGCCATGCCGCTAAACTTGCCCTGCAGCTCTGGGATCACCAGGCCGACCGCGCGGGCAGCGCCGGTTTCGCTGGGCACGATGTTCATGGCCGCAGCGCGCGCGTCGCGCAGATCCTTGGCCGCCAGGTCGAGCAAGCGTTGCGAGTTGGTATAGGCGTGGATGGTGGTGAGGATGCCCTTTTCGATGCCGAATTTGTCGAACAGCACCTTGGCGACCGGCGCCAGGCCGTTGGTGGTGCATGATGCGTTCGACACCACGTGGTGTTTGGCCGGGTCATATTTCTCGTGATTCACGCCCATCACGATGGTGATATCTTCCTTCTTCGCCGGCGCGCTGATGATGACCTTTTTGGCGCCGCCGTTCAGGTGGGCGCGCGCTTTGTCGGCGTCGGTGAACAGGCCGGTGGATTCGATCACGATGTCCGCTCCGACATCGCCCCATGGAATGGCGGACGGATCCTTTTGTGCAAACACCTTGATTCGATCTCCATTCACGATCAGGTCGGTGCCGTCCACTTCGACTGTACCTTGAAAGCGGCCGTAGTTCGAATCGTATTTGAACAGGTGGGCGTTGGTATGCGCGTCCACCAGGTCATTGATGGCCACCACGTCGAACGCGCCTTGATGATACTCGCATAGTCCCTTGAGCACTTGCCGACCGATTCGGCCGAAGCCATTGATCCCGATTTTCGTTTTCGACATGATCTTCTCCTTCAGAAATCTGAGCAGCGATCTTTCAACTGGAGCCAAGCCTATCACGATCGCTACATGACAGTGTATCTGCGATACGGCTTGATGTTCGTTCGTCCACTTTTTTGCGTGTCATTCGCGGATGAATTTCAGCAGCGCGACGGCCAGTTTATCCGAGTCGTGGCGCCACGGCTCGGCGTCGTCGGCCAGGTTGGCGCTCACGATGGCGACTTGGCTACCCTCGACGCGCCGCTCGGCCAACACGATGTCCACCCCCGCCGGCGTCTTGAAATTGGGGTTGACGTGATCGTTGGCCAGCACGACGTCCAGGATGCCCGGCCCGATATGTCGCTCTAGAGCGCGGACGTGATCGCTCATGCTGAATCGGTCTGTCTCGCCGCGTTCTGTGGCCACGTTGCACACGTAGATACAACGGGCGCGCGTCTCGCGCAATGCCTGGACGATCTCCGGCACCAGCAGGTTGGGCATGACACTGGTGAACAGGCTACCCGGTCCCAGGACGACCAGGTCGGCTTCCAGGATCGCTTTCACCGCTTCCGGGTAGGCCGGTGGATCGCTCGGCTCCAACCACACGCGCTCGATGGGCAAACCTCGCTTCCCAATGGACGATTCGCCACGCGTTGGCGCCGTCGAAGGCATCGGCCCGACCATCACCGGCAGATTGGCCGGCACTTTGTACTCGGCGCACAGCGTCACGTCGGTGAGCGTGCTGGGCACGATTCGCCCCTGGCTGGCCACGACTCGACTCGACTCGAGGATGGCTTTCTCGAAGCTGCCGGTTAGCTCGGCCATGGCGGTGATGAACAGGTTGCCGAACGAATGGCCGCTCAACCCGCTGCCGTTGCCGAAGCGATACTGCATCAGTTGCGAGACGAGCGATTCGTCGTCCGCCAGCGCGGAGATGCACATGCGGAAGTCGCCTGGCGGCAACACGCCGAACTCGCGACGCAGCCGACCGGAGCTACCGCCGTCGTCGGCCACCGTGACGATGGCGGTGATGTTGGATGTGTGGCGCTTCAACCCGCGCAGCAGCGCAGCCAGGCCATGCCCGCCGCCGATGGCGACGACGCGCGGCCCTTGCGAGGTGATGCGTTGTTGCACCAGCTTCTTGACGATCGGCTGTGTATCGCTGCCGCGCACCGATTCGATCAGCGTGCGGTTCAGCTTGTACAACCCGAACAGGAAAGCCCCGAGGCCCGACCCTCCGAGCAACAGCCCGCGCGCCCAGCGCGGGATGAACTGTAACGTCAGGTAGTAGAAGATGGTCGGCAGCGACGCCTCGCGGTAAATCTCGATCAGGATGAAGCCAATGCCCAGGCCGATCAACGTCACACCGGCGATCATGAGAATGAACCAGCGTTTGACGTGCAGGCCAGGGATGAACCAGAGCAGAGTGGAGCGATTCAACAATGCATCTTTCATCGGGTGCGGTGGGTCATTGTACTCACCCCGTGTTCCGCAGACCGGCGCTGACGCCGTTGATGGTCAGTTCGATCACGCGTCGCAGCGCGGCCTCTTCCGAATCCGTCGTCGCCTCGGCGGTCTGTGCGCTGTTTCGCTTCAAAGCGCGCAGCCGGCGGATCATCTCCACCTGGATGTAGTTGAGCGGATCCACATACGGGTTGCGCAGACGGATGGATTTTTGCAACACCGGCTCGTTGTCCAGCAGCGCTGTCTGGCCAGTGATCGCAAAGATGGCGCGACACGTACGGTTGAATTCCTCTTGGATGATGGCAACCACACGCTGGCGGATGGCCTCGTCCTCGACCAGCGTTGCGTACAGCGAAGCGATGCCCATGTCGGCTTTGGTCAAGCTCTGCTGTGCGTTGTCGAGCGTGGTTTGGAAGAAGGGCCACTGGCGATACATCTTGGCCAACAATGCGCGCGACTGGTCGCCGCGTTGTAGCAACGCCTCCAGTGCCGCGCCCAGGCCGTACCAACCCGGCAGCACGAAGCGGCTTTGCATCCACGAGAATACCCACGGAATCGCGCGCAGGTCGTGAACCGTGCGAGTCTGTTTACGGAAGGCCGGCCGTGATCCCACCTTGAGCATGCTGATCTCGGCAATGGGCGTGGCCTGCTCCCAGAACTTGAGAAAATCGGGGTCTTCGTGCACCAGCGCGCGGTAAGCAACGAAGCCGCGCTCGGAGATCTCCTCCATGGCCGCGATCCACTCGGCCGGAATCGCTTCCGGATGATGTGCGCGGTACATGCCCAGCAGCACGCCATACGTCACCTGCTCCAGATGTCGCCGCGCCAGATCGGGATCCTGGTAGCGCGTAGAGAGCACCTCGCCCTGCTCCGTGATGCGGATGCGCCCGTCGAGCAGCCCAACCGGTTGAGCGAGGATCGCCCTGGCCGCCGGACCGCCGCCGCGAGCGATCGTCCCGCCCCGGCCATGAAACAGGGTGAAGCGGATGCCATACTCGCCACAGACCGCAGCGATCGCCTCCTGCGCTTTGTATAGCTCCCAGTTCGCGGTGATGTAGCCGCAGTCTTTGTTGCTGTCCGAGTAACCGAGCATGATCATCTGCTCGTTGGACTGCGCGCGCAGGATATCGCGGTAGATGGGATGCAGGAACATCGCGCGCAGGACATCCGGGGCGTGGCGCAGGTCTTCGCGCGTTTCGAACAGGGGGACGATCGGCAAGCGGACGCGGCACCACGTCATCAGCAGTAACACTTCGAGCACGTCGGATAGCCCATCGGTCATACTGATGACGTACACGCCGATGGCCTCTTGGCCATATCGCTCGATCGCCTCGCGCGCCAACACAAGCGGCTCCGTCACGCGCAGGGTATCTTCATCCAGTGGGCCGATCCGGTCCAGCAGGCTGCTGTTGGGGCGCGACAACTGTTCGGTCAGCAGCGCCACCTTTTGGTCTTCGTCGAGCTGGGCATAGTGCGCGCATATACCGCTGCGGCCCAGGATGTCGGCGACGGCCTCTTCGTGCCAGGCCGAATGCTGGCGCAGGTCGAGGCGCGCCCAGTGCAAACCGAACACGTCGAGTTGATGCTGGAGATCGCGCAGCTCACCCTCGGCCAGTGAGGCGGCCCGCCCGCGTCGTAGACTATCGCTCACCGTGTCCAACGTCTCCTGCACCTCGCGCGCCGAGATTGCCCGCGGCAATGCCAACGGCAGCGTGATGTGCGACGAGAGCGGCAGCGATGGCCTGGCAGCGTTGAACGGATAGAGCGGGTAAGTCTTGGCCTGCTGGAAGGCCGCGTGGAGCTGTGCGGTCAGGCCGGCCAGCACTGTGCGATAGGGCTCGTTTGGGTAGCGCTGGGCGATCATGCGCACGCGCGAGGTGATCGCGGTATCCTCCGTGCGCGCGATCAGCGCTTGCAAGGCGGGCGTGATCGTGTCCCGGTTGATCGAGACGCTGAGCAAGCGCGAAAGTTCGTGCACGGCGTCGTGCACTTTAGTGATGGCATGCTCACGGTGCAACTGCAGTGTGTCGGCGGTCACCTGTGGCGTGACGTTAGGGTTGCCGTCGCGGTCCCCGCCAATCCACGAGCCGAACGTCAACCAGCGGCGGGGTGCGCGCACGCCGGGGTAGTGCACATCCAGCGCCGCTTGCAGGTCTGCATACAACTGCGGGATCACCTGCCACAGCGTGGCGGTGAAATACCACAAACCGGTCTTCACTTCGTCGGTGACGGCCGGCTGCACCGTGCGCGAACGATCGGTCAGCCACAACGCTGCGATCTCGCGCTTGATAGCATCGGTTGCACTCCTGCTCCCCATTTCCTCGCCTCGACCGGTCGGTAAGCTGGCTTGTGAGGTGGAAGGGAAGGAGTTGAGAGAGGGGAGTCGAGAGTCGGCCTTCAGCATGTCCGCCAGTCGGCGCAGCTTGGTCAACACGGTGCGGCGCTTGGACTCGGTGGGGTGGGCGGTGAAGACCAGCTCGATGGACAGCCGGTCAAGCATGGTTTGAAGCTCTTCGGCCGTCACTCCGCGCTGCTTCAGCTCAATCAGGGCAGCTTCGATGGATTCGCGCACGGGTTCGGCGCGCCGGCCGGCGGCGCGCTCAGCGCGATACTGGCGCAGCTTCGTTGTGCGATGGTGCTCCTCGCACAGGTTGACCAGCTCAAAATAGGTGGTGAAGGCCATGGCCATCTCATAGGCATCGCTCACGCTCAGCCCGGCGATGGCTTGGCGAAGTTGCTCGGCGGCGCCTGGAGTGCCGGCTCGGCTATCCTTGGCTAGCTTGCGCAAGTGCTCCTCCAGCTCCAGCGTCTCGGCGCCGTTGAGTGCGGCGATCACCTGGCCGAGCAAGTGGCCCATGACGTTGATACGTTCGGCCAGCGGGTCATTCACAACAATCACAGCGTCGGCTTGATACCCCATACGAATGTCGAAACTATAGCCCAAACGCGCGCCGGGAATGCGAGCAATGATAGAGGGTTGTCCTTAACCGTTTCGGGTGCGGTCGCTGCGTTTGGAATCCGGCGCAAGTCTGAAGCGGTTTTGATATCAACCTCGACAAGCGGCACATCCGCGTTTTTGCCGGTGGAGGTTATACATCGTACAATCGCAGTCACGACGCACTCATTCATGAAGAAACTTTACAAGAACGTGTTCTACCAGACCACGGCCGACGGCGCGAACGTGGGCTGTGTGATCGGCGAAGACGCCATCGTGTGCATTGACCTGCCGCTCGATCCGGCTGAGGCCCGTGCCTGGCGCGCCCAAATCGGCGAACTCAGCGACAGGCCCATCCGCGCGGTCATCTTCACCGCGTCAGATCGTATGAACGCCGAGTCGCTCGCCGCGATGAACGCCTCGGCCGCAGTGCTCCACGATGCCGCGTTCGCGCACGCAGCTGTGCCGGCCGAACCGATGGGGGCTCCACCCTTCGAGCTGCTCCCTGCGCCTCTCATCAGAGAATTCGGCGCTACACCTCCCATCACCTTCAGCGACGCGATGAGCATCGTGTTGGGCGTGAAGCACACGATCTTTGTGGATGTCGTCTTCCAGGGCGGCTACTCGTCCGACGCGTGCTTTGTCACGTTGCGCGACTCCGGCATCGTTTTCACGGGCGATCACGTCGTGGTCGGTCAACCACCGAACTTGTCGAAGGGCAATTTCGGACGTTGGCAGGACATCTTGATTAACTTGAAGAAGAACCGCATCGTCACGACCGTCGTGCCTGGGCGTGGGCCGGCGGGCGAGCCGGCTAAATGCGCCGAGGCCACGCTCGATTACATCAAATCGGCCACAGTGCGCGTGAAGGCGCTCGTGCGCGCCAGGCGCGACCGAAGCGAGGTGAGCGCGCTCGTCCCCGACCTGATGGCGCTCTATGCGCCCAAGTCGGCCCGCAACAAGTCCTCGCCAGCGTACGAGGTGCTCAGCCACGAGATGCGGGCCGGCCTCGAACATCTCTACGAGGAATTGCAAGCGCAGGGCGAGGCATAAACCCAAGAACTGCACTACTTTCCCGATTCTCAAGATGATCACCGTCGTCGGCAGCTTGAACATGGACCTTATCATCCGCGTGCCGCGCTTCCCGGAGCCGGGCGAGGCGATTCACGGCGAGGATCTGAGCACGGCGTGCGGCGGAAAGGGAGCCAACCAGGCCTACGCGATCGCACGGATGGGCCAATCCGTGCACATGGTGGGCTGCGTTGGTGCCGATGCGTTTGGCGATGAGATGGTGGAGAACCTGCGCGCTGCCGGCGTGGACACGCGCGGCGTTTTGCGGCGCGCGGACAAAGCGAGTGGCACAGCCATGATCTTGGTCCACAATGGCACTGGCCAGAACGAAATCGTTGTCGCCAGCGGTGCAAATCGCACGTTGACTGCGGCGGACGTGCACAACGCGGCAGATGTCCTACGACAGTCGGATGCCGTGGTGGCTCAATTGGAAACCACCTTATCGGCCACCCAAGCGGCGATGGCCCTGGCGCGCGAGGCGGGGCGACTGAGCGTGCTCAACCCGGCGCCGTTCATGCCGCTCGACGATGAGCTGCTGAACCTGTGCGACTACCTGATCCCCAACGAAAATGAAGCGTCCCAGTTGGCTGGCCTAGGCGTGCGGGATCCCGAAAGCGCGGCGGCCGCGGCCGGCCTGCTGCGGTCGCGTGGCGCACGCAACGTGTTGATCACGCTTGGCGCGGGCGGTGTGTGGGTCGAGTCTGAGACGTGGCGCGGCCACATGCCGGCCTTCCCAGTCCGCGCAGTGGATACGGTCGCGGCGGGCGACACGTTCATCGGCGCGTTCGTGGCGCGGTTGGTGGAAGGGGCTTCCGTGCGCGAGGCGGCGCAGTTCGGTTGCGCAGCGTCGGCCATCGCCGTCACCCGGCCGGGCGCCCAGCCCAGCATTCCGAGCCGTGAGGAGGTGACGGCGTTTCTGCGTGTGCGCAACGAGGCAACATAGGCGACGAACAAAAAGGCTCCCATGATACAGGAGCCTTTCAGTGCACACGTATGGAACGCTACGCGCTCTGGCTTTGCCGCTGCTCCAAATAGGCCACGGCTTCCCCAATCGTGGTAATCTTCTGAGCGTCTTCGTCGGAGATCTCGCCGCCGAATTCCTCTTCAAATGCCATGATGAGCTCAACCAAATCGAGCGAATCCGCCTCAAGGTCCTCACGGAACTTGGCATCCATGGTAACCTTCTCGGGTGCGACGCCGAGCAACTTGACCGTAAGCGCCTTGACGCGTTCGAATGTGGACTGGTCTGACATCAATCTATTCCTCCTGTGGTGATGCGCAGGGCATTTTAATCTATATGTCTGTGCCAGTGAAACACCACCGCTGGAGGCAGGTTACGAAATTGAGTCATGAGTGTCGAACGAAGTGAGAACGAGGGCGAGCGTGGGGAACAGGTGCTGGAAGCGCGCAAGGCCGACCACATCCGCATCAACCTGGACGAAGACGTGGCCTCGCGCCTGACCAACGGGCTGGAGCGCTATCGCTTTATGCACCAGGCACTGCCAGAACTCGACGCGCGAGAAATAAATACCTCGCTCGACCTGTTCGGGAAGCGGCTGAATGCGCCCCTGTTGATTTCATGCATGACCGGCGGCACGGAGCAGGCCCGCCTGATCAACCAGAATCTGGCGATTGCGGCCCAGGAGGCTGGCCTCCCGATGGGCGTCGGCTCGACGCGCGCAGCGGTCGTCCAACCCAGCTTGGCCGACACCTTCCAGGTGCGCAACATAGCTCCGGACATCCTGCTGTTTGCCAACATCGGCGCTGTGCAGTTCAACTATGGGTTCGACGTGGATCAATGTCGCCGAGCGGTATCACTGACCGGCGCCGATGCGCTGGTGCTGCATTTGAACCCGCTGCAGGAAGTGCTGCAGCCGGAAGGCGATGTGAATTGGGCCGGCTTGCTGGGTAAGATCGAGCGGGTGGCGCGGGCGTTACAATCCGAGGGGATTCCGGTGATCGCCAAGGAAGTCGGCTGGGGCATCTCGCCGCGGGCGGCGCGGGACCTGGCAAACGCTGGCGTGTCAGCCATTGACGTAGCCGGCGCGGGCGGCACGTCGTGGAGCCAGGTGGAGATGTTCCGTGCCCGCACCGATATCCAGCGCCGCATTGCAGAGGCGTTTGTGGATTGGGGCATCCCGACGGCCGATTCGATTCGCTACGTCCGCGAGGCTGCGCCGGGCATGACCATCTTCGCCAGCGGCGGTTTGAAGAGCGGCGTGGATGGGGCGAAGTGCCTGGCGCTTGGCGCGACCCTGTTCGGCATGGCCCGGCCATTTTTGCGTGCCGCGACGATCTCCGCTCAGGCAGTGGCCGATGAGATCGCCGTGATCGTCGGTCAACTGCGCGCGGTCATGCTGTGCACCGGCGCTCGCGATCTGGCTGCGCTGCATGCGGTCGAGCTGATCCACGCGTAAGGCGCACGCCTCACACGTGGATCAAACACAACCGTGCGATACACTCAGTCAACTGAGATATCATGCTGATCCTGGATGCCATTCGCGCCCACGTCGAGCCGATCGAGGAGCGCATCTATTCCGGCGAGGTCTTTCACAACTACATCTCCCTCGAAGAACAACGCCATGCCTTCATCGCGCATGTCCTGCGCCCCATGCTGCCCCTGCGCTACGGCCTGGAATTAGGCCGGGCGTTTTCGATTGACGACGTCACCACGCACGCCGACAGCATTCTGATCTACGACGCCGTCTTCGCCTTGCCGATGGGACGGCTGATGCCGTGCGAAGCAGTTTATGCGATGTGTGAAGTCGTGCCGCATTTGGATGAGACGTCGTTCGTCACCTGTTTGCAGAATGTGGCTTCGCTCAAGCGGCTGCACCGCGCCAAGGCTACGGCCCACGACGTGACGCCGATGCACCACCTGGGCGTGTTTGGCGCGCGCTATGCGCAGCTCTCCGACGACAAACTCAACCCATATCTGGGCTACGTCTTCGCCGCCGAAGCCGTCGATCCGGCTACGCTGTTGCAGCATCTGAATGCCCTCATCGAAGAGGACGCCATTCGTCCCGAACACACGCCGGATGCGATCGTGTGTTTTCGGGATCATTGGATGATTACGCGGCAAACCCGAACCGGCGACGCCGCCGTGCCACGCAGCAGCTTCGCCAAATTTGGCTTGTGGCGCCCGGATTCGCATTTGATGCCGCTGGTGTATGTCCTGCTCAACGTCAGCTTATCTCAGATCCAGCTTCGCAACCCGGATCTGCTCCGGCCGCTGGCGGCATTGACGAAGTACAAATCGTCAAACCGCAACGGCCATTGAAAGCCGGCGATATCGTTGCAGAGAGCGATCACCGGATGTGCCGTTGAGCAGTTGCGAGGAAAGGGCGTTTACCGTCCCGGCGGGGCAACCAGTTTGGCTGCTACGTCGCGCATAATCGAACCATCAGGATTGAGCACGCGCGCCTTGAACTGCCAGTCGCCGTCGTTCGTATCTATCTTCAGCAGCAGCGCGTTGTAGCCCTTCTTCAGCTCGATGGGCGGCAGATCTATATCGCGCAGGTCGTCCGGCATGTAGCGGCTCACCTTGTTGCGCCAGATTTCTTTGCCGTTCAACCAGGCCGCCAGGCCATCGTCGGAGTTCATGCCGAGCAGCCCTTTGCGGTCGGCGGGCGATTCGATCCACACAAAGGCATAAGCCATGGTCTTGCGGGCCGGTGTGATGTATCTCAGCAGGTTGACGTTGTGCGATGGGCTGCGAATGGCCCACGCCGTCCGGTCGCCGGGGCGTGGTATGTAGTTGGCCTCACCTCCTGGCAGGGCGTCGTCGTCCAACGTGAGATACGGATAGCCGCCGTTCAACCACCACGAGCGGATGTAGCCGTCGTCGGGGAAAGGGTAGACGTTGATCTTTGCCGCAGCCAGTCGCCCTTTGTTATCGGTCGCCGTGAGGATGGCTTCGATGAAGCCATCGTTGCCCAGGCCTCCCGGCATGATGAAGCTTGCGCTCAGGCCGACAGTGGTGGTGATCGGCGTGGCGCGCCGTCCATCGTAGCGCGTAATGCGCCATTCCGCCTGAGAGGCGTTGCTGATCTCGCCGCGCAACTGCACCGTCTGGCCGGCCAGAAACGTGTCGCCGTCGAACGGCGCCACGATCGCGGCGATGGGCCTCGTTGGCGTGATCGCCTCGGTCACCGTCGCCAGCGGGGCGAGCGGCCCATCCTCATACACGATGCGTCGCAGCCCGCCGGAGTAGATGGAGAGATACCACAGCGCCCCATCCGGACCGAACTGGATGTCCACCGGCTCGCCCATGCGCTTGCCAAAGGGAATCGTTTGCTTGAAGCGCCCCTTTTCGTCCAGCACTGTGCGGTTGATGATTTGCGTGGAATAGTCGCCCCAGAAGAAGTTGCCTTGCATTTCTGCCGGGAAGTTGTCGCCTATGTTAAAGTCGCCTGCCGTCACCGAGGCGTTGTTCCCGGCGTGGGGATAGCTCAGCTCTTTGGGCGTGGTGGTTTGCACGTTGACGTCGCGACACTCCGGCGCATTTTGAAACTCCGGTCGGTCCATGCTGCCTTCCACACACGGCCAGCCGAAGTTCGAGCCTTTGGTGGCGATCATCAACATCTCGTAGGTATTCCAGCCCACATCGCCCACGTAGGGCAGTTGTGTCTGCGGGTGCAGCGCAAAGCGGAACGGGTTGCGATAGCCATACGACCACACGCGCGAACGGGCGCGCTTGGGAAAGCGCGGGTCGTAGAACGGGTTGCCTGGCACGCCGGCGCCCGTGCGCGGGTCAATGCGCAGCACCTTGCCCTGCAACGTGTTGATGTCGAGCGCAGTGAGCGCCAGCTTGTCGGGCATGGCCGAGAGCGCGCCCTCGCCCAGCGAGACCCACAGCCAGCCCTGCTTGTCGAACTTCAGCGTGCCGACCGAGTGGTTTTGCGTGTAGTTCCAGTGGTCGTCGAGCAACACGTAGGCGCTGTTGGGCTTTACCACATCGCCCTCTACCGTGTAGCGCACCAGTCGGCTGCGACGCGGCTCGTCGGCGTCCCTGGCTTCGCCCGGTGCGTCCCAGGCATACATCAGATACAGCCAGCCGTTCTGGGCGAAGTTCGGATCCAGGGCCATCCCGATCAGGCCGCGGTCAACGAAGCTGTTTACCTCGTCGCGGAGGTCAATCAGCGGACGCGCATACAACACGCCGTCCTTCCAAATCTTCACCCGGCCGGCCTTTTCGGCGATGAAGATGCGGCCGTCCGGCGCAAACGCAAACGTCGTCGGCAATTCCAGGTTCGAGGTAATCGTCTCCACACGGAATCCCTGCGGCACGTTCAAGGGAATCTCCGATGCGGCGCGGGAGAAAATGGGTTGCAGCGACGCGCAGAGGGTGATGGTCAAGACCAACGCAACGACGATGCGCCAGTAACGCGCCTTGAGAAGCTTCTGTTCCGATTTCACGAGCGAATCTCCTGCTCTGTTCAAGCGATGAGCTGGCTAGGGAATTTCGATGAAAACGATATCGTCCGGCCATGGCTTGCCATCGGCCGAGTAGGCAGGCAAGCGCTGGCCGGTCTGCCGGTCGTACCAGCCGATGCGCAGGCGTTTGGCATTCGCTGGCAGAGCGATGGCCCGAACGTCGCGCACGCGCTCGCCGGTTTCCCACAGGCCGGTAGGATATTGTCCGTCGAAAGGCTCGGCGTCTTTCTGGCCAATCTGCTGACCATCCGCATCCAGCACGTGCACAAAGAGGGTGTAATCCTTGCCGGGTGGCTGCAGCGTCGTCCAGTCGAAAGTGATCTGATCCGGTGCCAGACGCACCTGGTCGAGGCGCAGCGTGCCGGCGAACACGGCGACGGGAGGGTGCGAAGGCGCCGCAGTAGCCGGCGGTGAGGGAGCGTCCACTTTCACCCGGTCAATCAGAAAGGCGCGTGCGTTCGCGCTGTCTATGATCGCATTGCCGGGCTGCGGATAGAGCTTATATAGGCTGAGCTGAACGCGCGCAGGACCGCGCGGCGCCGTCGGGTCAATCGGCAACCGATAGTCGTCACGGAAGTAGGCGTCGGGCTGCCAGCGCTGCGTGGCAAATCGTCCGCCGAAGGGGATGAACAACTTACGCCCCACCGTTTCACCTTCCAGATCGAGCGCTTCCAGCACCACGCGATAGCTCTGGTTGACCGGTTGCAGCGCTCCCCAGTACAAGGTCACCGGCAGTTGGTCGCCCGGCTTCACGCGCCGCGATGCCACCTCAGCGTGCAGCAGCTCGATTGCCCCATCGAAGGTGGCTACGCCGGCGCTGGGCAGGCGATAGGCAGCGACGATTGCCTCGCGGCTCATGGTGGGCGGCGTGGTATACGCTGGCAGGATGGTGACGAATGGCGCTGCGACGGCCAGCGCGAACAACGCTGACGCGCCGGCGATGGCCACGACATGCCGACCGCGCTCAGGCACCAGCGCCAGCCAGCCCATCGTCACCAGCACCACAATCGGCGCGACGCCGGGCATGATCAGCCGGCTGTTCTCCGTGCCCACATAGCTGCGTAGCCACCAGGCAAACATCGCGGCGATGGTGACTTGCCAGATCACTAACAGCGCGAAGCCGGTGCGGTTGCCGATCATCGGCAGCCCTTTGGTGACAGATTTGACGCATCCGACCACGGCCAACGCTGCCGCTGCGAACAACGCAACGTTCACCCAGTCATCGTAGTGCAGCTCGATGCCCAGGTTGCCCCAGTACGAGGTGAACCACAGCGGCAGTGTCGCAGCGACCTCGCCGGCGCTCAGCGGCGGGATGCGCAAGAGCGCAGCGTTGGCCGTTTGCACCTGTTCCCACGCCAGGAGGTGGCCGTAGTTCAGCGCGTTGAAGCTCAACCATCCGCCGGCCACCAGGAAGAAGCCGGCCAGCAGCGCCGCCGCGCGCGCGGCCAGGCGTTTGCGTGGGCGGATCAACCCCGCGGCGGCCAGGGCAGGCACGAACAGGCCCAGCCCTTGCAGTTTGCACATCGTGGCCGCGCCGACCAGAATCCCCAGGACCAAGAAGGGAGCAACGGCGTGCGAGGCGGCAGGCGATCCATCGGTTCGCCCGGCCAGGCGAACCATCCACCAGCAGGTCGCTGTGGCGGCCAGCGTGATGGCGATGTCGTTGCTGACGATGCTGCTGATGTGGATGAACTTGGGGTTGAACGCCACCAGCGCAGCGCACAAGGCCGCAGCCAACCCGGGATTCACGGCATCGGGCCGCCGGCCGTTGAACACATCGCGCGCGGTCAGATGTACCAGGACGATCGTCGCTGCGCCGAGTAGCGAGGAGAACAGGCGCGCCGCGCGCACCGCCCACACCGCGCCGCGATATGGCCAGCTTTCCGCGTCGGTGTGGATGTGCTGACCTCGCACGCCGGTATAACCGAGATTGAGCGATCGGTCGAACCAGTCGGGGTTGAGCAGCGTCAGTTGGTCCAGGTTGCTGCGGTCGAACGGGCTGATGACCAGCGCGGCCAGGGCATAGTACAACACCGGCTGCGTCACTTCGTGGGAGGGCAAGTCGCGTTTCAAGTCCGGCAATCGCCGCTCGGCAGCCAGATAGTGTGCATAGCGAAAGTGCGAGGCTTCATCGGGTGCCTCGAACACCGGCAGCGTGGCGTTGTAGAGCATAGCCAGCGCCAGGAAGGCGACCAGAATCAGGGGCAAAAGCGGGAGATGGGCGCTGAGGGCTTGCTCGTGTGGCGCGCCTCGCATGCCGGGTATGACGTCGGCGAGTCGCGAGAGCAGCGGGATGCCAGCAGGGAGCAGGAGCGCGCTGTTCCCAGCTCGGCTTGCTTCTGCGTCCAGGTTCATTCGGTCAGCCATCGAAACAGGTTGCGCGCGTAGGTTCGATTGCTGAACTGGTCAATGTCGGTGCCCGGCCCCGGGCCGTTGTGGAAAGTATTGCGGTCGCACGTGCCGGCCAGCTTGCCGCCGCGCGCGTTTTGGCGCACCCACGTGCAAGCTACCACGTCGCCCGGCCCAATCCTGGCTTGTTCCGGGGGCTGCACGGCGCAGCCGCTGCGCTCCAGCGGCGAGCACTTCGCCAGCACCTGGTTCTCGCCCAGGCTTGCCGCGCCGATCAGGAACTGGCTGCTGCCCTCAGTAGCGAATGAAATCACACCTTGCATGATGGGATGCGTAGCGACGATATCGGTGATCTGCGTGGTCGGCTGGAAGTTGTCGGGGAAAACCTCGACGCCAAACTGGTTGAGGAAGCTGTTGTCGCTGGCCCAGTTGTCCGGCCCGTACTGAAAGTCGGCATAGGTGAGGATCCGCCCGCCGTCGTCGTAGAATCGTGTCAGCGCGGCGACCTCGCCGGCGTCGAGCCGACGTCCGTTGGAGCCGAGCACCACCAGCGTGTACGGCGCCAGCAGATCGGGTGTGATGGGCGTGCCTGCCGTGAGGATGAACTCATCCACCACCAACCGTAGCTCACCTTCCAGCACTTCCTGGCGCAGGCGTGAGAAGCTCTCCGGCTTGGTGCCATCGTCGCGCACTCGCGAGTGCGGATAACCGGTCTCGGGGATGTGATCGCCGTTGATGAACAGCACGCGCTTGCCGCCTTCGGCGGTCAGCGAGGGCAGGTAGGCACGCGGGGTCAACGTGGCCTGCGGCGCCGGCTGAGCCAGGGGGCTGGTCTGGGCGGCAGGTGGTTGTGCTGGCGCTGTCCTCGCCGGCGATGCGTCGCACGCGACGAGGGCCATGCACAGCATCGCGATCAGCCGAAACGGTCGAAATCGCACGATGCGCGATTATACGGGGCGGTCATGCCACCTGCGCTTCACGCCGCGGGCGCATCGCTGCAAGCGGATGCCAAACTTGAGGCGCCGCTATCTTCCCCGGGCCTGGCGCTCTGGCCGGCCGGAAGGGGAAGCGAAAGCGCGAACGTCATTCTTCTCTGAGCACGTATCCTACGCTGCGCACGGTATGGATCAAACGTGGTTCGCCGTTAGCTTCGGTCTTCTGGCGCAGGTAGCGGATATACACCTCGAGCACGTTGCTCTCGCCGCCGAAGTCATAGCCCCACACACGATCCAAAATCTGCTCGCGCGTCAACACCTGGCGCGGATTGCGCATCAGGTACTCCAGCAGGTCGTATTCTTTCGCCGTCAGCTCAAACTGGCGGTCGCCCCGCTTGGCCAGGCGCGTGCCGGTGTCGAGTTGCAGGTCGGAGTACTTCAGGATTTCAGGCTTGCTGCTCGGCTGGGTGCGGCGCAGGAGGGCGTGCACGCGGGCCAACAGCTCCGGGAAGGCGAATGGCTTGACCAGATAGTCGTCCGCACCGCTCTCCAGGCCGAGCACGCGGTCTGGCACCGAGTCTTTCGCCGTCAGCATCAGGATGGGGACGTTGCTGGCCGCGCGCAGGCGCATGCATACCTCGAGGCCATCCAGGCCGGGCATCATCCAGTCCAGGATGACCAGATCGGGCGGGTTATCGCGCGCTGCGGCCAGGCCGCTGGCGCCATCGTTGGCCGTGGTGACCTTGTAATTTTCGTAGGTCAAACCGCGCCGCAACAAATCGCGAATGGCTGGATCATCTTCGATGACGAGAATGTGTTCCATTTACAAAACCTGAATCTACTGGCAAGCTATAAGCATCACGTTAGAGCAACGCACTATGGCCTGGACGGCGTTTCGGCTCCTTCCCACAGCAGGCTTCTGGCCGAGGCGAACGGCTCCGGCACCGGCGTTTCCCAGTCATTGTAACGCGCCAGCTCGGTGAACGGCTTGCGCTGGTTGCTCGTCCAGTCAATGGTGTTGCGTGCCGCGTCGGGGTCCTTGTAGCCCATGCGGAAGATGGCCACCAGTTCGTATTCGTCGGGGATCTTGAGCAGGGCGACGATGCGCGCTTTGTTGTCGGTCACTTCGAGCGGTGTGCTGATGAATTGCATGCCGATATCCAGCGCTGTGGTCACCAGCCACAATGTCTGGATCACGGCGCCCAGCGTAATTGATGCATACAGGCCGCTCAGCTCGCCGGGCTTGTATTCCTGCCTGTCCAGCGTAATCGCCAGCAACAACGGCGCGTCGCGCACAATTTTGCGCTGGTCGTTGCCGAGGATGGACGATGCGCCGAATTTGCTGAGCAGCGCGCCGACCTGTTCGGAGAAGACCAGCCTGACCATCGGCTTGAGCAAGGCGGGGATGTTGTCCACGTAGATGCCACTGCCGGTGGCCGTAGATTCCTTCTCGTCGAAGCGGAAATAGCGCCGATAGCGCGCGACGAATGACCCGTCGTCCATCAGTCGTTTCATCGAATCGCCGGCGATGTCGGCGATTTGGGCGATGCGCTCCTTGTCCTCGACGACGATGAAGCGCCACGGCTGGCTGTTGAAGTGCGAAGGCGCGCGCGAGGCCGCCTCGATCAGCAGTCGCTTGTGCTCGTCGCTGATGCGCTCCGGCCGGAATGGTGTGTTGGTCGTCTTTCGCCTGCGAATCGCTTCCAGTAGGTCCATGCGCATCCCTCCGGCGCGCATCGCGTAGCCGACCGGTGGTCGGGATACGCGACGCGCGCCGATTGCTAGGCCAGCGTCGCCCATGCCACAAGGCCGAGGAGGATCACCAAGCCACCTGTCGCCGTCCAGCAGTGCGCCGACGACCCTGGGCGGAAGCGCGGCAGCAGCACCAGGAACGGCACAACGCCGAGCAGCGGCCATCGCCACGGGGCGTCGAATGTGAAGGCCCAGACCGCCGCCCCGCCCAGCGCCAGCCAGATCAACCCGAAGAGGGCGTGATGCACCCATCGCCAACCGTGCGTGTTCACCCAGCCCAGCCGGATGCTTGTGCCCAGCGCCGACGTGCCGGCATAGATGCCCAGCAGCGCCCACAGCGTCCACATGGTGAGAGGATTGTAGCGCTTGTCGTGCTGCGGTGGTTCGGTCGGGAGAGTCATGGGAACGGGAGTTGGAAGGTCCCCAGGTTGACAATGGCGACGTAGAACACGACGACGCCGGCCCATAGCAGCGAATCAATCCGGTCGAATATGCCGCCGTGTCCCGGAATTACCTGGCCGGAATCTTTGGCATGCGCCTGACGCTTGATCGTGGATTCGATCAAGTCGCCGAAAACGCTCAACGTGCCGACCAGCAGGCCGGCCACGCCGCCGACGAATGCGCCGAAGGGAGCGAAATTGCCGAGGAGCGCGCCGGCGACCGTGCTGACGATGGCGCCGGCCAGGTAGCCCTCCCACGTTTTGCCCGGGCTGATGGCGGGAGCAAGCTTGTGCCTGCCGAACAGTCGCCCGAAGGCGTATGCGGTGCTGTCGGCCGACCATGCCGTGGCCAGCGTGAGCGCCAGCCACCAACGGCCGTCGGGCGGCAGCGCGACCAACTCGGCCAGGTGACCTCCCGCCCAGCCCAGGTAGAACCCTCCGGCGAAGCTTACTGCCCAATCACCGAATGGCCTCGCCGGCGCGCGCCGCAACTGCCAGGCCAGCGACGCCAGCAGCGCCAGGGTAAGCGCGGGAAAGACAATCGCGGAAGAGGGCAGGCGGACGCTGACAAACGCGGCAGCCGCCGTCAGCAGGGAGACCGATAGCGAGGGACGGTATCCGGCGCGGCCGAGCAGTTGCCATAGCTCGTAGGTCGTCCAACCGACAATGGCGGCTACGAACAGCGTGAACCACCATCCGCCGAGCGCGACGAATATGACAGTGACGATGATGACGATGGCGCCGCTGAGCAGGCGCACGAGCAGATCGTTGGACGGCTTGTTCAACAGGGGACGATTTTATAGGCGCCGGGCGGTGCGAACTGCAAGAGCGCAAGCGAGGGGCGATATGGAGACATTCTCTGCCCGGTGAACGTAGCCGGCGCAGACTACACGCCGGCATCTATTTGGCCTTGAGGCCCCCGAAGCGCCGCTCGCGCTTGACGTAGTGCTCGATCGCTTTCTGCAGCTCCTTCTCATCGAAGTCCGGCCAGAGCACGTCCGTCACGTAATACTCCGCATATGCTCCTTGCCAGATCAGAAAGTTGCTGACGCGGTACTCTCCGCTGGTGCGGATGATCAAGTCTGGATCGGGCAGATCGCTGGTATACAGGTAGCGGCTGACCGTGGCCTCGTCTACGTAATTCGGGTCGAGGCCCTCGACCAGCATGCGCTTCACAGCGTCCACGATTTCGGCCCGGCCGCCGTAGTTCAAGGCCACGTTCAGGATGAGCGCCGTGTTATTGCGGGTGTAGTCAACCGCATACCGAATCTTCTCGCACAAGGCAGAGGGGATGCGATCGGTTCGGCCGATGTGTCGAATCTGCACACCTTCTTTGTGCAACTCGCCCAGCTCTCTCTCGATCGAAGTCTCGAGGAGCTTCATCAACCCGTTCACCTCTTCCTGGGGGCGGTTCCAGTTCTCGGTGGAGAAGGCATACAGGGTGACGATCCTGATGCCTTGATCTTTGCATGCCCGCAGGATGCGATGCAAGTTGTCGGTGCCGGCCTTGTGTCCGGCCAGGCGCGGCAGGTTGCGGCATTTCGCCCACCGGCCGTTGCCATCCATGATGATGGCCAGATGTTTGATGCCGTGCGCGGCGACGGCGGCCTGAACGTCGGATTTGGGCGCGGCGACATCGCGCGCGTCCTGGGCGAAGGATCGCTTGAAGGTTGCAACGGATAAAGCCATAGGTGAGGGTCACATCTCCATGATTTCGCGTTCTTTGCGTATGCCAAGCTCGTCGGCCCGCGCGGTGAAGCGATGAGTCAGGTTCTCCAACTCCTGCTTGCCGCGCTTGTGATCGTCTTCAGTGATCAGCTTCTCTTCCTCGAACGCCTTGAGCATTTCCATGCCCTCGCGCCGGTGGTTGCGAATCGAGGTCTTGGCCTCTTCCAGGCGCTTGTGCACCAGCTTGACGATGTCGCGCCGGCGCTCCTCGGTGAGCGGCGGGATGTTCAGGCGGATGACCTTGCCGTCGTTGTTTGGCGTGAGTTTGACGTCGGAGGAACTGATCGCTTTCTCGATCGTCTTCAGCGTCGTCGGATCGAACGGCTTGATCAGGATCACCTGTGCCTCCGGCACGGTGATCGTGGCCAGTTGCTGAAGCGGGACGTGCGTGCCGTAGTACTCCACCGGTATGCGCTCCACCAACGCCGGTGAGGCCCGGCCGGTGCGGATCGCTTGAAAATCCGATTCCATTGCCTGTATTGACCGCTCCATCTCTCTTTCGATCTCTTTGATGACGCTTCTTATTTCGTCAGCCATGTCGGAGTAACCTCGCCTTTTCTAGTGTGATCGCTCTGCATACACCCGCAGAGATGCTACAAAATGCTATCACGAACGCGTTTGTAGGTTTTGACAGTGAGATTATGGCAACGCCGAACCGCGGACGACCACACAGGGTCGCCCGCTACGACGGGCGGCGGCGTGACATAGGGGCGGCCCTGCGCGCCGCCGCCCGGTTGCACATGCGCGGTCGGTGCGGGCGACCGCACCGCGCGGGCGACCACATAGGGTCGCCCCCACAATGGGCGGCGGTGCGATGGTCGCGGCCCGTCGTTTTGCGGGATTCAGCGCCCGGACGCGATCATGGTGCCGATCTTCTCGCCCAACACGGCGCGCTCCAGGCTGTTTGGCTGCCACAGGTTGAGGACGAGGATGGGCAGGTTATTGTCCATGCACAAGGTCAGCGCCGTGCTGTCCATCACCCCCACCTGTTGATTGAGGGCCTCCAGATAGGTCATGAACTCATAACGCTGCGCCCCTTCGTCCTTGCGTGGGTCGGCGCTGTAGACGCCGTCCACCTTGGTGGCCTTGATCAGGATGTCGCAGTTGGTTTCTGCGGCGCGCAGGGCGCCGGCGGTGTCCGTCGTGAAGTAGGGGTTGCCCGTGCCGGCGCCGATGATCACCACCCGCCCCTTCTCCAGATGCCGGATGGCGCGCAGGCGGATGTAGGGTTCGGCCACCGAGCGAATCTCGATGGCAGTCTGCACGCGCGCTTCCATGCCCAATCGCTCGAATGCGTCTCGCAGGGCCAGCGAATTCATGACGGTGGCCAGCATGCCGATGTGGTCGGCCGTCGTGCGGTCCATGCCGTGGGCGATGCCATCTTTGCCGCGCCAGAAGTTCCCCGCTCCCAGCACGATCACGACTTGCACGCCCAGGTGGCGGACGGCGCGGACTTTGGTCGCCACCTCTTCGGCCAGTTGGGGCACGATGCCCATGCCGCCCGGCCCGGCGAATGCCTCGCCGCCGATCTTCAATAACACCCGTTTGTACTTTGGGACGCTCATGGTTCGGTTGACTCCTGTGCACCCGACCGCCATCGGGCGATCGCCCTTGGGGGCGTCGTCCGCCGCGCAAAGCCTCCGGTCGCGGTGCAAACAAAAAGGGCATTTTGAATGCCCTTTTGCCTTCAGCTCTCCTCGCCGAGTTGATACCGGACGAAACGCCGGACCTGGATGTTCTCGCCACATTTGGCGATCGTCGCAGCGATCAAGTCTTTCACCTTGACCTTGTCGTCCTTGACGAACGCCTGCTCCATCAGCACGTTGTCCTGGTAGAACTTCTCCATGCGGCCGGCGGCGATGCGTTCGGCGATCTCGGGTTTTTTGCCCTCGGCGATCGCGTCCTCTTTGAATTTGGCCATCTGGGCTGCCGCGACCTCGGCCGGCACGTCTTCCTTCTTCACGTAGCTGGGGGCCGCAGAAGCGATCTGCAGCGCCAGGTCGTGGGCCAGCTCGCGGAACTCCGGCATGCGTGCCACGAAATCGGTTTCGCAGTTCACCTCGACCATCACGGCCAGGCGCCCGCCCATGTGCGAGTACACCTCGATCAGCCCCTCGTTGGCCGTGCGGGACGCTTTCTTCGCTGCGGCGGCCAACCCCTTCTCTTTCAGCCAGGCGGCGGCCTTCTCCATGTTGCCATCGAATTGTTCGAGGGCTTTCTTGCTGTCCATCATGCCTGCGCCGGTCTGTTCGCGCAGTTGTTTCACCATCTCTGCTGTGACTGCCATGTGTGTTTACTCCAAACCTCAATCCTCATCTTCTTCGATGCCCGGGTCAAACGAACGCAGCATGCTCTCCTCGTCGAAGACGAAATCGGCAGTTGGGCTCATGACCTCCTCGCCGGCGACCATCTTGTCTGCTGTTCCGGTCACTTCTTCGATGGCGTCCGCGCCCTTGCGCAGCGTCAACCCTTCCAGCGCCGCGTTGGCCATCGCCTCCACGATCAGCTTGATGGCGCGGATGGCATCGTCGTTCGCCGGGATGACGTAGTCCACGCCGTCCGGGTCGCAGTTGGTATCCACCATGGCGATGACCGGGATGCCGAGTTTGTTGGCTTCCTTGATGGCGTTGGCCTCGCGGCAGACGTCCACGATGAACAGGGCATCGGGCAGGCGGCGCATGTTCTTGATGCCGCCCATGCGCCGGTTCAGCCGCTCGATTTCGCGCGTGAGCAGGAGGGCCTCTTTCTTGGTGAAGCGCTCCAACTCGCCTCGTTCTTTCATCGCTTCCAGTTCTGCCAGGCGATCCAGGCGCGATTTGATGGTGCGCCAGTTGCTGAGCGTGCCGCCGAGGAAGCGTTCGGTGACGTAGGGCTGGCCGGCGCGCTGGGCCTGGGTGGCGATCGGCTCTTGGGCCTGGCGTTTGGTGCCGATGAAGAGCACCGTCCCGCCTCGCGCGACGATGTCTCGGATCAACGCGGCGGCCTGATCAATGGCGACGATGGTTTGCTGCAGATCAATGATGTGAACGCCGTTTCTTTCGGTGAAGATATACGGCTTCATCTTGGGGTTCCACCGCTTGGTGCGGTGGCCGAAGTGCACGCCCGTCTCGAGCAGTGCCTTCATGGGGACGACCGGCATATTCGTTTGTTCTCCTTGTAACCTCTGCGCCTCTCACGCGATCTTCGGATTCCGCAAGCGGAACAGGCCTGGATCATCGAGGCGCATGCTGAAATCGGATGGCTTTTCGCCAGGCGGGATTCTACCATCTTAACCGTGGCCGCTCGGCGGGGTGCGTTCACACACGGGGGCATTTTCTTGTTGGGCAAGCCTATGTGCCTGCCTGCGTTTGGCGCGTATGGGCGGGCGGCCACGCAGGGCCGCCCCTACATCTGTCTCTTTTAAACATCTGACGCTGCCGACGATCTTACGCGTGT
>JAIMBB010000057.1 GCA_023511655.1 Anaerolineae bacterium | reverse complement strand
AGGCAATCCAGCGGCTGCAGGCCGGCCAACGCGATTTGGCCGTTCATCCTCGGTGCGGCACCAATGTGGTCACCGCGGGCATACTGAGTGGCGCATTGGCTCTGCTCGGCATCATCGCCGGTGGCAGGCGCGCGCCGTGGTATGTGCAATTGCCGAACGCCATCCTCGGCGCGATGATCGGCGCACTTCTGGCCCAGCCGCTCGGTCCGTGGATGCAGGCCAACGTGACCACCTCGGCCACCGTCCGCGGCGCGCGGGTACGGGGCATCCGCAGCGGGCAGGCCGGGCCCATGGCGGCGCATTTCGTCGAGACCGATTACCGCTGAGCATTCCGGCAGCGATCTTTCCCCGAGTTACAGCGCGCTCAGTTTCTCCAGCATGCGCTGCGCATCGCGATCATACGGATCGGCCAGCACGGCCCGACGGAAAGCGGCGATGGCCAGTTCGATTTCGCCCCGGTCACGGTGAATCAACCCGATGTTATAGGCCACGCTGTGCGCCAGCGGGTCTATCTCCAACGCGCGGTTGAAAGCAGCCAGCGCGCGCCGCTGCCGTTCATCGGTCGCAGTGATCGGATTGCCCAGATAAGCTGCGCCCAGGTTGATCCACAGTTGGGCGTTGCCGGGCGTTCGGGCGACGGCGCTCTCCAGCACCATGACGGCAAGCTTATGCTTGCCAGCCATGATGTAAGCGCCGCCCAGGTTGAGCGCGGCATCGGGGTTATCCGGCTTGAGCTTATGCGCGCGCTCCAGGAAGGGTAGCGCGTCGTTCGGCTTGCGTTGGCTGAGCAGCCGCGTGCCCTGCGTCATGCTGTCGCGGAACTGCCGTTCGTGACGATCTTGTAGCCAGGAGTTCAAGCGTTCTTGTTCGGAATCGTAGGTGGGATCGGACATGGGTCACCGGTGTCGGTGTGTATTCGGTTCGCGTCGGTAGTGTCGTCAGAAGCCTTCCAGTTTGCTCAGATCGGTGAGGCCATCGGCTTGCGCCACGATGCGCCGCAGTAGCGCCAATCTCGACGCGCGCAGCCCCGGATCATCGGCCATCACTAGTACCTCGTCGAAGAAGCGCGTGATCGGTGGCGTCAGCGCGCGCAGATTGGCCATCAAGGCGTCAACGTCGTTCGGCCTGGGCAGCTTTTCAACTGCCTGCGCGAGGGCGATGCTGGCCGGCTCCAAATCGGCGACTGGGCCGACGCCCTCGATCGCCTGCGAGCGAGCGATGCGGGCACAGCGCGCATATGCTGCCAGCGTGGCCGGCCAATCCGGGCGCGTGATCGCTTCACTCAGTTGGATCAAGTGCCGCCTGGCGCGGGCCGGGTCATCGCCGGTCGCCGCGACGACCGCTTCCACGGCGTCGTGGCGATGCCCCTCATCCAGAAACTGCTGTCGCTCGCGTTCGAGGATGAATTTGTGCGCCGCTTGCAGCGCCTCGGCGCTCATGGCGATGGGCAGGCGGGCTGCGGCGCTCTCCAGGCCGGCTCGCAGCGAGAATGACTTGCCGCTGGCCACCAGGTTCTGCACTACGCCAATGGCAGCGCGGCGCAGCGCGAACGGATCGGCATTTCCCTTCGGCACAAGCCCAACGGCGAACAAGCCGGCGATGCTATCGAGTTTGTCGGCCAGCGCGACGATCAACCCGGCTTCGGTCTTCGGCGTGGCATCGCCGGCGAAGCGCGGCAGATAGTGCTCGAAGATCGCCTCGGCCACGGCCTCGCGGTCGGCATCCTGGCTGGTGCGCCGGTGATATTCACGTCCCATCACGCCCTGTAGGGCTGTGATCTCGACCACCATGCTGGTGGCCAGATCGGCTTTGCACAAATGCGCGGCTTTTTGAGCCACGGTGACTGCCTGACCGGCCAGGCCCAATTGCTGCGCGATCGGCTCGACCAGCGATTCGATGCGCCTGGTCTTGTCCAGCATCGAGCCGAGCCTGGCCTGAAAGGTGATGGTGTCGAGCCTGGGCAGGTAGGCTTCCAGTGGCCTGCCGATGTCCTGACGGAAGAAGTAGGCCGCATCGGCGAAGCGCGCGCGCACCACGTCCTGGTTGCCTTTGCGCACTTCGTCGAGGTGATCGCTGGGTCCATTGCGCACGGTGATAAAGTAGGGCAGCAGCGACCCTTGGCCTGCGCCATCGGCACGCAACACGGTGAAATAGCGCTGCTTCTTGCGCATCACCGCCATCAACACCGGTGCAGGCAGTGCCAGGAATTCTTCCTCGAATGTGCACAGCACGGCCGTCGGTTGTTCGACCAGGTTGGTCACTTCGTCGAGCAAGTCGTCGTCCGGCGCGACGCATCCCCTGACGACGGCGGCAGCAGCGTCAACCTGGCGCTTAATCTCGGCGCGGCGGGCGGCCATCTCGCCGACGATGCGGTGAGCGGCGATCTGCGTCAGATAATCGTCGGCGCGCGCGATCGTGAATTCCGGCGAGCCCTCGCCGCGCGAACCATAGCTGGTGCGGCCGCTCGGCACGCCGGCGAACTCGAACGGGATCACTTGATCGCCCAACAGCGCGACGATCCAGTTGATGGGCCGGGCGAAGGCGACGTTGCTGGCGTTCCAGCGCATGGTCTTCTCGAAGGTGATCTTGCCGATGGCCTGCGGCAGGGCGTGCGCCATCACCTCGACGGTCGGCTTGCCGGCTTCGCGCTTGCGCGCGTAAACATACGCGCCGCCGGCGTCTTCCTTAACGATCAGCTCGGCGGGGTCCACGTTGAAGCGCCTGGCAAACCCGATGGCGGCTTGTGTCGGTTTGCCGTCTTTGTCGAAGGCGACCCTGGCTGCCGGACCTTTAGCCATCTCGTCGAGGTCGCGCTGTCGTGGCGCGACGTTCTTCACCAAAACTGCCGTGCGGCGCGGCGTGCCGATCAGCGTCAAGTCGCCGTGGTCAATGCGCGCGGCGTCGAGCGCCTCGACGACGTAGCGGCCGAGCTGCTCCTGGCAAACCGGCACGTCGTCGGCGGGCAGCTCCTCGGTGCCCAGCTCGACGAGCAAGGTGTGGGATTGGCCAGATGGGAGATCGGAGATGGGGGATTGGGCTTGATGCCAGGCCGGTGCGGTGGGCGATTTCGCCGGCGCGCCACCCGGTTTCAGCCAGGGGAAGCCCAGCTTCTCCCGCTGCTCGACGTATTTCAGCGCCACGTCGCGCGCCAGGTCGCGCATGCGGCCGACGTAGCGCTGGCGCTCGGTCACGCCTATGGCGCCGCGCGTGTCTAGCAGGTTGAAGACGTTGGAGCACTGCAACACATAGTCGTATGCCGGCAATACCAGCCCACCTTCGAGCGCGCGTTTGCTTTCGCGCTCGTAAACATCGAACAACTGGTGCAACGCTTCTACGTCGGCGCAGTTGAAGGCATAGGCGCTGCGTTCCTGTTCTTCGATCAGCCGCACGTCGCCATAGGTGCGCTCGTCGTTCCATCGCAGGTCGAACACGTTGCGCACGCCCTGCAGCGCCATGGCGATGCGTTCCAGGCCGTAGGTGATCTCCAGGCATACCGGATCGAGCAGCAGGCCACCGACCTGCTGGAAGTAGGTGTATTGGGTGATCTCCAAGCCGTCCAGCCACACTTCCCAACCCAGGCCCCACGCGCCGATGGTCGGCTGCGCCCAGTTGTCCTCCACAAAGCGTATGTCGTGTTGCGACAGGTTGATGCCGATGGCCTGCAGGCTTTGCAGATAGAGCTCCTGGGAGCGCTCCGGCGATGGCTTGAGGATCACCTGGAACTGGGTGTGGGTGTAGAGACGGTTGGGGTTCTGGCCGAATCGGCCGTCGTCCGGTCGCACCGACGGCTCCACATAGGCCACATTCCACGGCTCCGGGCCCAACACGCGCAGAAAGGTAGCCGGGTTCATCGTGCCGGCGCCGACCACCTGATTGTATGGCTGCCATATCAGGCAGCCTTTGGAAGCCCAGAATGCTTGCAGCGCGAGGATGAGGTCTTGGAAGGTGTGCATGCAAGCGCAATTGTAACGGCTTGGATTGGCCGATTGGAGGAAGGCTCTGTGGCCAGGAACAACTTGTGCCGCGAATAGCCTGTCGGCTGCTCAATCGTATTTTGTGCTGCCCGGCGCCGGGTAGTTGGCGCCGGCGTCGTCGAGTATCAGAACCCAATCCGGCCAGAGGCGGGGAGGGGTGAACTCGCATGGGCCTTCGTTCTTGATGCGGCCGATGCGATGCACAGCGCCGGTGCGCGGGTCATACCAATGTGCATCGAGCACGTCGGCGCTGAGCTTGCTCAAGTCCACCGTCACCGGTTTCATGGCTGCGCAGTACACGAAGGCGTAGCTGCCCCCGGCGTCGCGCGTGGCCTGGACGTGGTAGCTGCCTTCGCCAGCGTCGCCGACGATGAGCGACTGATCGGGGATGCGCGACAGGAACGGCCGGCTCTCGATCAGCCGTCGGGCGTATTGCATCTGGCCGGAGCCGGGGAAGTGCATAGCCTCTTGCCAGGTGTGGCGGCAGAAGCTCTTCGGGTTTCTGCCCGGCGTGAAGAACTGCCAGATCGGATGACAGCCGTAGGTGTGGCCATGCGCGCCGGCGAACAGCGCCCAATACAGGCTCTTGCGGTTGTCGTATTCTTCGATGTAGCCGTTCTGGATGTCGAACGCGGAGGGATGGTCCTCGTAGGCCGGCTCGCCATCCATACACGGCTTGGTCGGAGCGAGGGCGTAGTCGTGCGCGATGCACTGCCAGTTTGGTGTGTTGCGGGCGTGGCCACTTTGCCACATGTTGAAGTCGAGCCATCCGGCATCGTGCCAGTATTCGGAAGAGGACTTTCCGCCGACGGGGTGAAAGGTCATCAGGTGCCGACCTTCGTCGCCGGCCCGCAGGCCGGCCGCCATGGCGTTCAGGATGTCGCGGTGGTTTTGCGTCTCGACGGGCCGGTCGCCGCCCAGGATCCAGATGATCGGCTTGTCCCGATAGCGCCGGCCGAGAAATTCGCCGTAGACGCGCGCGTTCTCCGGCGTGAACACTTCCGGCCCAACACCCCACTTGACGTTCCACTTGTCCCCCCAGGTGGGCAACATGCCGCACCACATGCCCAGCGATTCCATGACGTTGACGATGAAGTCCACGTGCTCAAAGTAGGCTTCGTTGGGCCTAGTCGGGTCGTTGTCAATGAGCGGGCGATGGCCGTAGGGGTTCGGATCGTTCAGGCCATCCTCTTCGGCCAGCACGACCGACTGGATGACGGTGAACCCTTTTGCCGCGCGATCGCGCAGCAACCATTCGGCCTCGCCGCGGTTCAGGCGGTGGAAGATTTCCCAGGCCGTATCGCCGAGGTAGAAGAACGTCTTGCCATCGTCGCGCACGAGGAAGCGCCGGTTGGAACTGACTTTTAACAAGGTCATGATCTTTTCTTGCGAGACCCGGCGGACGAAATCACGAAACGATTCGCCATCCACCGCTGTCGGACACGTCTATGCGGTAGTCTGCGCCGGCGCGTTCGACGCGGATGTCGAGATGGGCGTCGCCCACGCGCAGCCGCTTCACCTCGGCCCACGACCAGGCCGATGGCAGATGAGGACGGATGGCGAGCGTGCGTTCTGCCGCGCGCGGTTGAATGCCCAGAAAGCACTCCACCACCGGCGCAACCAGGCCGACGTTCGACCACAGTTGCAAAAAGCACCATGCATTGGGCAAGGCTTCGCTCACTGCACCTGGTGTGCGGTAGCCAAATGCGCGGTTCAGCTTGGCGATGATGCTCAGTGCGTCGTCCACGTGACCGTAGCGCGCGGCGCACAGCGCCAGCAGGCCGGTGTTGATGCTCATCACGTCGTGCCGCTGTGGGTGCAGGTACATGCCCCACTCGTTGCCGAACTCCTCGCTTTGCAACCGCGCCAGGGTGCGCCTCGCCTGCTCCGGCGTAGCGATCCCCACCTCCAGAGGGCAGAGCACGACCCAGTGGCGCAGCAGCCAGGGCAGATCCACATCTCGCGGCGCCGCGGCGTATCGCCTGCGATAGGCGGCGAATAAGCCATGCGCTGTCTCAATGGCCTGCTTTTCATCCAACGTCAACCAGTCTTGCTCGGCGATGCGACGATTCAAGTCGTTCAGCACCGTTTCTACCTCGTCCACACTGGCGCGCACGTCGGCAAATAGCCCCTCATCTTCCAGCCACCATTCCGTGCGGATCTGCCGGCTCAGCGTCGCTGCTTTCTCGTCCAGGTCGTCGGCGAGGGACGGGGCATCGCCCAGCGCCCGGCTCATGTCGGCCAGCCGGCCGAGCGCATCGCTCATGTAAGCGGCCACGTCAATCGACTCGAAGTTGGCGTGCATCTCCACCGTCTCCACCACGCTGCGGCCGGAAGGGCAGAGGTCGCCGTCGCGGTCATGCCGACCCAGCGCATAGTCAAGCAGGCCGGCTTTACAGAAGGGATACATCTCGCGCAGGAAGACGTCGTCGCCGGTCCATTGCCAGTATTGATGCACAGCGCGGGTGAAAGCCGGCACCTCCACCATGTTGCCCTTGTTGAAGACGACGCCGGTGGAGCTGAGTTCGTGGATGACGCGGCCTGGCTCGTCGGGGTTGTGCCGCTCGCTCTGTATTTTGAGCAACCGCAGCGTGTCGCGCACCAGCTCGAACTGGCCGCTCTGCAGCATGGGCAGGGCGGCGTAGGCTGCATCTATGCCGAACCACCACGGATATTCGGGCAGGCCGGCGCCCACGCCGCGGCCGAGGCCCGGCACCTCGCGCATGAACATCTGGTTAATGACTTTCGACCAGGCGATCGCCTGATTGAGAGGCTCATCCGGGGTGATGATCTGGCTGGTGTCGAGAGTAGCCTGGTAGTGGGCCTGCTTGGCGGCGAACAGCGCCGACCGCTGCGGTAGCAAACGCGCGTGTGTGTTGAGCGCGTCGTCGGCAGCCATGGCCGAGCCGGCGACGGCGAAATGGATGGTCCACTCGTGCGTCGCGTCGGCCAGGCGCGTCAGGCGTAGCGCATACGTGAAGCGTGCCGAAGTCCCCTGGCCCTGCATGGCAGCGATCTCCCAATGCTCGTCAGTCGCAACGGCCAGAGGAAGAATATCCGCGCCCACCACGCACGACCAAGCATTGGCTGCATCGGTGAAGAGGCAACGGCCTGCCGCCGGGTCTGCGATGGCATGATCCTGCCCGTCGCACATGCCGGCGCGTTCGCCCAGCCAGGCAGGTCGCAAATCGGAACGAAACAGAGCGTGCAACACCCCGTCGAATTGCCGATCGGCGCGCACGGTTAGCGAGACGATCAACCCTTCCGTCCCTTCGGGCACGAAGTCGCGTCGCGTGATGCTGAGCGAGCCGGCACGATATTCGAACTCGATGTGGGTCGGATAAGCGTGACAGACGGTTGCTTCCGTCAACCAGCGGGGCGAGTCTGCCTCGGCGTCGCCCAGTCCGAACCAGAAGCCATCCAGCAGCTTGATCGGATGATCCCACACGCCCCACATCTCGCCGGGCACGTGGCCGTCCGGTGGATCAGAGAAGAGGCCGTGTTGCGAGCAAATCGAATACACACGGTCGCCGCATGCGGCTATCGGGTCGGAGAGGCGATGAGATTTGGTTTGCGGAGGGATGTTCATGTTAAAGAGGACGCAAAGCCCCTGGATATGCTGTCGTCATGTCCTGCGGCTACGGCGCCTGGCGTGGATCGAAGAACTGGGTCAGGAAGGGCAGACCGCCGTTGCACGCCAGCGCGACCAGGATCAAGCGCAGGGACTTACCGGCGGCCGTAGCCACGAGGAAGGCGAGCGGATGCATCTTCAGCACGCCAGCGATCAGGCCGCCTACGTCGAACATCGGATTGGGGACCAGCGCCATCAGGAAGATGACCAAGGGCCCGAAGCGTTCCATCAAGTTATGCAGACGCTGGTAGACCCGGCCTTGAGGCAACACGGCCGTGCCGCCATAACCGGCCATATACCCGGTCATTTCACCCACCGCCGAACCCATGCCCGCTATCAGGCCGGTGGCGAGCACGCCGTAGATCGGCGCTGCAGCGCAGGCAACGACGAACACCGGCGCGGGGATGAGTACCGTGGCATTGCCCACCACGCTCAGGACGAATAAGCCCACCAGCCCAAGCTGTCCGAAGGCGATCAGGGCATCTCTGAAGCGTGCGCTCAGCACGATGACGGCGATGCTGATGACGATCGCCAGGATGAACATCACAACTGCCCGGCCGCGATGCAGCTCAGGTGGTGGGGCAAGATTCTCTACCGGTGACTCGTCCTTCTCCAGCGGCGGTTGTTGAGAGCGAGGGACGGGTTCGGCTCCCGGCACGATCACGGACTTGGTCTCGCCAAACAACGTTCTACGCAAGCTGCGCAGTTGCGTCCACATCCCATCCCCCCTCTGCACGTCCGCCACCACTCATCGCCGGAACGAAGTGAATCTCGCTCGTCTCACCTACCGGATGGCGTAATCCTTGTTTGCTGTTCACGCCGTCTACCACCAACGTCAGATTGGGCTTCAGGCGATCCTGCCCGGCTTCGATCAATCGCGCTGCAATACCGGGATAGCGTCGTTCCAGGTCTTCGATGACCTGACGCACGGTTGCACCGTCGGCCTGAACCTCGGACAGGCCGCCCGTCAGCCCGCGCAACAATGAAGGAATCCAGACCTTTGCCATGCGAAAACGTTCTACCTCAACAGGTTTAACACTGTGTGACCTCTCCAGACACGCAGTGGAGACCGGTTGGCAAGGATTTTATCTATACACCGCCCAGCCTATAATTTCTTTCTCATCATGCTGTAGGCGTGCCACAAAGTTTTGGCCAGCCTGCAAATGCCGATCCGACTCACAAGGAGGAACGTATGAAAATCAGAATCGTCTTTTACCCACCTGGTCTGTGGCAGCGGTGACGGCGATGTTGTTGGCGGCTTGCGCGCCGGCTGCTCCATCGCAACCCACTGCTCCCCCACCCACTGAGGTTCCGCCGACCGCAGCGCCGGCACCTACCGAGGCTCCGGCTCCCACCGCAGCGCCCGCGGCTACGGAAGCACCTGCTGCCGGAAGTGGGATGATGAAAGTCGAAGCTTCCAACTGCGATTACGGCGGCTCGATGAAGTCCATCGAAGCGCTCGACGAGCTGACCGTCAAGTTCACCCTTTGCACGCCTGATCCGGCCTTTCCGTTCAAGATCGCAGGGGATTCGTTCGCTATTCTCGACGCCGACTATTTGAACGAGACCGGTGGCGACAGCAACAAGATCAGTGAGAATCCCGTCGGTACCGGACCCTATAAGCTGAAGGAATGGAAACGCGGCGAGAGCATCACCTATGAAGCATTCGCCGATTACTGGGGCAACAAGGCCAAGACCCCTACCGCTGTGCTGCGCTGGTCCAAGGAAGCTGCCCAGCGCCTGCTGGAGTTGCAATCGGGCAACGCCGATGGGATGTCGAACGTTGGCCCGGACGACTTCGAGACGGTGGAGAAGGACTCGAGTCTAAAGCTCATCGAAGTGCCGGCAGCCAATATCTTCTACATCGGCTTCAACAACACCATTCCGCCATTCGACGACGACCGTGTGCGCCTGGCCTTTGCCTATGCTATTGACCGCCAGCGCATCGTGGACGACTACTATCCGCGCGGCTCGGTCGTTGCCACCAGCTTCGTGCCGACCAGCTTCGCCGTCGGCGCGTCGCCCAACGTCCCCTGGCATGAATACAACCCGGAGAAGGCCAGGGAGCTGTTGAAGGAAGCCGGCAAAGAGAACCTCGAAGTCACGCTGACCTATCGCGACGTGGTGCGCGGTTACCTGCCCAACCCCGGCATCGTGGCCCAGGAAATCCAGGCGCAGCTCAAGGAGGTCGGCGTCAACGTCAAGATCGAAGTCAAAGAGTCCGGCGCATTCCTCGACTCGGTAACCGCCGGCAAGGAGGCGTTCTATTTGCTGGGCTGGGGTGCCGACTATCCCGATGCAACCAACTTCCTGGACTATCACTTCGGTCCGCAGAACCAACAATACGGCAAACCGTATGACGACATCGTGGCCTTGCTGCGCGAAGGTGCTTCGACCGCCGATCTGGCCAAGCGCCAGGCTGCCTACGACAAGGTAAACGAGCTGCTGAAGAAGTATGTGCCGATGATCCCGGTGGCCCACGGCGGCTCGGCTATAGCTTTCCGCGCCGACGTAGAGGGTGCTCACGCCAATCCGGTCAGCGCGCTCGTCTTTGCCGAAATGAAGCCGCCCAAAGACACGTTCGTCTTCGTGCAAAATGCGGAACCGATCAGCCTGAACTGCGCCGACGAAAGCGACGGCGAGACGTTCACGGCCTGCGCGCAGATCTTCGAGACGCTGCTGCGCTTCAAGCTCGGCACTGCTGAGGTGGAGCCGGCGTTGGCCGAAAGCTACGAGGCCAATGATGGCCTCACCGAGTGGACCTTCAAGCTGCGCCCGGGTGTCAAGTTCCACAACGGCGCCACGCTTGACGCGAACGATGTCGTCGCTACGATGGCAGCCATGTGGGATGCCAAGAACCCGAATCACAAAGGCCGCACTGGCACCTTCGAGTACTGGACGGCTTACTTCGGCCCCTTCTTGAACCAATAAGCATCACGCCCATTTATCCGGTCTGTCAGGTCGGTCGGGTCGGTCAGGTCGTCAAGTCGTCAGGTCAGTCGAGTCGGTAACCCCTTTGGCTGACCTGATTTGACCTGACCAGACCTGACTGACCTGACCAGACCTGACTGACCTGACTAGACCTGACTGACCTGATTGACCTGATTGACCCAGCCAGACCTGACTGACACGCCCTGCGTATGTGGCGCTTTCTCATCCGCCGTCTGCTTCTGCTCTTGCCGGTAATGCTCGGCATCCTGATCGTGACGTTTGTGCTTGTTCGCCTGATCCCTGGTGATCCATGTAAGGCGATGCTGGGTGAGCGCGCCACCGAAGAAAAGTGCAACGCCTTCCGAGAGCGTTTCGGCTTGAACGACGCTATCCCAATTCAGTTCGTGCGTTACTTTGGCAGCGTGCTGCAGGGCGATTTCGGCACCTCCATTAAGAACGGCCGACCGGTGACCGACGTGCTGGCCGAACGCCTGCCGATGACGATGGAGCTGACTTTCTTCGCCACGCTGTTCGCCACAGCGTTCGGGATTGCGTTGGGTGTAATCAGCGCGGTGCGACACAACACCGGCGTGGACGTAGGTGCGATGGTGTTTGCCAATATCGGCGTCTCGATGCCAGTCTTCTGGCTGGGTCTGATGCTGGCCTATATCTTTGCCCTGGCGTTGAAGGGCACGCCCTTTCAGTTGCCGCCCTCTGGCCGGCTAACGGCCGGCACCGACCTGCCCTCGCTGCTGAAGGTGTGGGGCATGGAAGACGCACAGGGCATACAGCGCTTCGTCGTGTTGTTGATCTCCAACTCAGTATTGCTGAATTCGCTGATTCAGGGCAGGCTCGATGTGTTCGCAGATGCGTTGCGCCACCTCATCCTGCCGGCGGCTGCGGTCGGCACCATTTCGCTGGCCATCATTGCCCGCATGACGCGTGGCGCGATGCTCGACGCATTGACGCAGGACTACGTGCGCGTGGCCCGTGCTAAGGGGTTGGCCGAGCGCGCGGTGATCCTTAAACATACCTTCCGTAATGCCCTCGTGCCCATCGTCACCATCATCGGCTTACAGGTTGGCGGCCTGCTCTCCGGCGCCGTGCTCACCGAAACAGTGTTCAGCCTGCCCGGCGTCGGCACGCAAATCGTAGATGCCATCATCGCCCGCGACTATCCGGTGGTCCAGGCTTTCACCGTGCTCATCGCCATCATCTTCGTCGTGGTGAACTTGATCGTGGACTTGAGCTATGCCTACTTGAACCCGCGCATCCGCGTGAGTTGAACCAGACGCATGCAAGAGTCTGCTTCTGCGCCCTTCGCCGCTGCTCCGGCCCGGCCAGCCGAGCAACTCCGCGTGCAATCGCCCTTCGTACGAACGGTGCGTCGGCTATTGCGCAATCGTTCGGCGCAGGTCGGCCTGGCTATCATCACGCTGCTGGTGTTGATTGCCCTCTTCGCAGATGTGATCGCACCGTATGCCTGCGACCAGCAGATCCGCCAATCGGGCCTGCGTCGGCGCAGCCCGCCGTGCATCCACCTGCTCGGTTGCGACCGAGACAAGCCGCAGTTGTTGATGGGCCTGGATAGCAACTTCCGCGATCTGTTCTCGCGCGTGGTGTATGGCTCGCGCCTGTCCTTGCAAATCGGCTTCCTGACCACCGGAGCGGCGATCCTCATCGGCACACTGCTGGGGGCGGCTGCTGGCTATGCCGGCGGCTGGGCCGACAATGCCATCATGCGCATCATGGATGTGCTGCTGGCCTTCCCCAGCCTTCTGCTCGCCATTGCCATCGTCAGCGTACTAGGGCCGGGGCTGATTAACACGCTGCTGGCAGTGGCGATCGTATCTATCCCGGTCTACGCCCGGGTGGTGCGCGCCAGCGTGCTGAGCGTGAAGGAGATGGACTACATCGCTGCATCGCACGCGCTGGGGGCATCCCCATTGCGCATCTTGTTCGTGCGCATCCTGCCAAACTCGCTCACGCCGTTGATCGTGGTCGGCACGCTGGGCATCGCCACGGCCATCCTGGACGCTGCTGGGTTGTCGTTCCTTGGCTTGGGCGCACAGCCGCCTACCCCGGAATGGGGCCTGATGCTGGGCGAAGAGCGCAACAGCGTGTTCAACGCGCCGCATCTGGTGTTCTTCCCCGGTATCGCCATCATGATCACTGTGCTTGGCTTCAACTTGCTGGGCGACGGCCTGCGCGATGCGCTCGATCCACGTCGCAAGGCGTGAGCGCCTGAGCGTTCCACATTTCGCGCGCCCGCCAGATGCTAAAATCTCGTGCATGAATCCGCCTGTCCCAGCGACGCCAGCGCCCGATGTCGTCATTGGCCCCGATGGGGTTCCCCGCATCAGCCAGGCCTATCTGGACGAGTACGAGCGCTTCGTGCAAACCATCGTGACAGAGGACGACACGCCGGTGGACAACATATTTTCTGCCAAACAAGCGCGTCTGCTGGTCGAATCGCTCTACGCGTCGTGGCAACATCCGGAGTTCGGCCGCCGGTTCGTCGCCGATAGCAACGTCGGTGTGTTTTACGCTCTGCGCCAACCGCCGCTGGTGCCCGACGTGTTCCTCAGCCTCGATGTCGTCCTGCCGGCTGATCTTTGGAAGAAGACCAACCGTTCCTACTTCATCTGGGAATATGGCAAACCGCCCGAGGTCGTGGTCGAGATCGTATCCAATACCGAAGGTGAAGAAGAGAGCGCGAACGGCAAACTGCGCAAGTATGCCCAGATAGGGATCACGCGTTACGTGGTCTACGACCCGGAGTTACAGATCGGCAACGAGCCGCTGCGCATCTACTCTTTGAGTCAGGGCCGGCTGAAGCGCACCGACGAAACGTGGTTTGACGAAGTCGGTCTGGGCGTCGTGCTGTGGCGTGGCCGCTTTGAAGATTATGAGGATACCTGGCTGCGCTGGTGTGGTCGTGATGGCGTCGTCATTCCAACCGGAGCCGAGCGGGCCGAGGCTGAACGAGCGCGGGCCGACGCTGAGCGCGAGCGCGCCGAGCGATTGGCGGCGAAGCTACGCGCCGCCGGCATTGACCCCGACCTTTGATTTTGTCGCGTGCACTGAGCTGAGCGCCGTAACCTTCTATCGGCGCTTTTGTCGTGAATGACTAGGTGATGCGCCAGGTCGTGCCCCGCGGCCCATCCTCCAGGATCACCCCAAGTTTAGCCAACCGGTCGCGGATGGCATCAGCTCGCGCGTAGTCTTTCGCCTTGCGCGCTTCGTTGCGCAACTCGATCATCATCTCGATCAGCGCGGCCTCGCGTGCGGCGCTGGTTGCGTCGCGCGAGGCCGATTCGTCGCGCACCACGCCTAACACGTCACCGCCCAGCTCCCGGTAGATTGCGTCGGCTTGCTCCAGCACTTGCCGGGAGGCGATGCCATTGCTGATGGCATTGTTGATCTCCTTGCTCATCTCGAACAGGGCTGAAAGAGCAAGCGGCGAGTTGAAGTCGTCGTTCATTGCGCTGGTGAACAGCATGCGGGTCTGGTCGAGCATGTCCATGAGTCGGCCACGCGTCGCTTCGTCACCGTTCGCCGGCGCGCGCTTCAGCTCATCGCGCACGCGCCGCACGGTGGTGTAGATGCGCTCCAGCCCCTTGCTGGCGGCCTCCAGCGCTTCTGCGCTGTAGTCGGCCGGGCTGCTGTACTTGCCAGACAGGATGAAGTAGCGCAACGCCTCCGGCCGATGAGTCTTGAGCGCATCCTTGATGGTGACGAAATTGCCCAGCGACTTGCTCATCTTCACACCGTTCACCAACAGCGAGCCGGTGAGCATCCAGTAGTTGGCAAAAGTCACGCCGTGAGCGCATTCGCTTTGGGCGATCTCCGCTTCGTTGTGCGGGAAGATGTTGTCTATGCCGCCGCCGTGGATGTCGAATGGCTGCCCCAGATATTTGGTGCTCATGGCCGAGCACTCGATGTGCCAGCCGGGATAGCCGCGCCCCCAGGGCGAAGGCCATTGCAACACGTGGTTCTCGGGCGCCTTCACCCACAGGGCGAAGTCCATGGGGTGGCGTTTCTCGTCGCGGATTGCCACGCGTTTGCCGGCTTCCATCTCTTCGATTCGCCGCCCGCTCAGCTTGCCGTAATCTGGGTCGGACTCGACGCTGAAATACACCGAGCCGTTCACCTCGTAAGCGTGGCCCTTCTCGATGAGCGTCTGGATCAGCTCGATTTGCTCGGGAATGTGCGCGCTGGCCCGCGGCGAGATGTCCGGCCGTTGTACGCCCAGCGCGTCCATGTCCTCGAAGTAGGAGCGCATATAGCGCTCGACCAACTCCATCGGCTCGACCCGCTCGCGCCGTGCGCCCTTCAGGATGCGGTCTTCGCCGTCGTCCAGGATATGCCCGACGTCGGTGATGTTCTGCACGTAGCGCACCTTGTAGCCGCTGTAGCGGAACCAGCGCACGACCATGTCGAATGAAACGTAGGTCTTGGCATGCCCGAGATGAGCATGGTCATACACTGTCGGGCCGCATACATACATGAATACCCGGCCATCCACGACGGGCTTAAAGGGTTCCTTTTCGCGCTTGAGTACGTTGTAGATCACTAAGCTCATGATGAACGCTAGAGTAGCAGAGAATCAGGGATCGGGGGTAGGCAGCCGGGAATGGGTCGCCGACTCCCGATTCCCGATTTGCGGTTTGGCGAAGATCATTCGCCCCGCAGCGGTCTGCAATACCTTGGTCACGCTGACTTCAATCGAGCGGCTGAGATAGGGTTGGCCTTCTTCGACCACCACCATCGTGCCATCCTCCAGATAGCCGACGCCCTGACCGGCCTCCCGACCAGGTTGAATGACCTGGACGTGCAGCGATTCGCCCGGCAGCACCACCGTCTTCACGGCGTTGGCCAACTCGTTGATGTTCAGCACGGTCACCCCCTGCAGCGAGGCGACCTTGTTCAGGTTGTAATCGTTGGTCACGATCGGGCAAGCCCACTGTTTGGCCAACAAGATCAGCTTCTCGTCCACGCGTTGCGATTCGGCCGGATCTTCGTCTACGATCCGCACCGGCCAGGGCGATTCCTTCTGCAGGCGCTTGAGCACCTCCAGCCCGCGCCGACCGCGCGCCCGGCGGATGGCGTCTGGCGAATCGGCCACGAACTGTAGCTCGTTCAACACGAAGCGCGGCACGAGCATTTCGCCGCGCAGGAAGCCGGCGTTGCTCACGTCGGCGATGCGCCCATCAATGATCACGCTGGTATCCAGCAGCAGCGGCTCACGCATCACCAGGGGAAGTTCCTCCTGCTTGTTGGCCGGCAGCTTGATGTTCAGAATCTGGAACAGCTCACGGTAGCGCAGGCTCATGATGCCCAGGCCGAGCGTGCCGAAGCCGACTGCTGCCAGGAACGGGAGCACCGGTCCGAAAGGCTCCGGCAGGCGCGCCAGGGGAAAGGCCAGCAGTGCGGCCAGCAACAAGCCGGCGCTGAGGCCGATGAAACCAGCGATGATCTGCGGGGCGCTCAGATTGACGATGTGGTGATAGAGCTGAGTGAGCGGCCTGCCAAAGAGCACCGGGAAAGTCAGCGCGCCGACGAGGCCCAGCGCGCTCATCGTAGCGACGTGCGAGATGACATAGTTGTCCAGAGGCGGCGGAAAATAGCTGCTGATCAGGTCGCCGAGCGACCAGCCGATCAGGCCGAACACGACCGCGCCACAAATGCGCAGCCCCAGTAGGATGGATGATTCCGTTTTCATCAAAGAATAAAGCCCGAATAAAACCCGAATGAATGCTGGGGAGATGGTAACACAGTAGTAGAATCCCTGTATATGCCCAACCGCTCAATCGAGTTGAATCCCGTCTCCCGCGTGACCGTTGGCGCAGTCGGTGAGCCGGGTCACCGCACGTTTTACATCCAGGCGCGCAAGGGAGCGGAATTGGTGACGCTGGTGTGTGAAAAGGAACAGGTCTCGGCCTTGTGCCTGGCCCTGCAGCAATGGCTGGACGAGCTGCGGGTGAAATACCCAAAAGGCGCGAATTTCGTCCGCCTGGATATGGACATGGAGCTGGAGCAGCCGCTTACGCCGGTCTTTCGCGTCGGCCAGATGGGCCTGGGATACGACGAAAAGAACGACCTGATTGTCCTCGTCCTGACCGAGTTGCTGCCGGAGGACGTGAACCCGGAAGAAGCCGCCACCATTCGCTTGTTTTGCTCGCGGGCGCAGATAGACGCGTTCAGCCGGCGCGGCGTCGAAGTTGTCGCCAAAGGGCGTCCCATCTGCCCGCTGTGTGGCAAGCCGATGGACCCCGAGGGCAACATACAGGGCTTTTGTCCGCGCCGCAACGGCCACGCCGACGAGGTGATCTTTGCCTGAAACGATGAGTCAACTATCATCCCATCATCGGTCGTCCACCCTGACTCGTTGATCGTCTCATCTTTCTTTAGGCTTTACGCTTGATAGCGATGAGCGACTCACTCCCCGTGCAGCAGGTGCTTCAAGTTTTGAGCGAAGGTGAGATGGAATCGCTGGGCCTGATGCCCTGGGGATCGAATTACACCTTCCTGGTCCAGGTCGTCGCGCCATGTGAGGCCAGGGGGGAGCAGATAGCGCTGTTGGCGGTCTACAAGCCCCGCCGCGGCGAAGCCCCGCTATGGGACTTCCCAACCGGCACGCTGTGTCTGCGAGAGTATGCTGCTTATCTGGTGAGCGAAGCGTTGGGGTGGCAGCTCGTCCCGCCGACCGTGCTGCGCAACGGCCCACACGGCTTCGGCTCCGTGCAGTTGTTCATAGATAACGACGCCGATCAGCACTTCTTCACCTTCCGAGAAGACGCCTCGTGCTGCGAACAGCTCCAACGCATGGCGTTGTTCGACCTGATCTCCAATAACGCCGACCGCAAGAGCGGCCATTGCCTGCGCGACAAGAACGGTCGCGTGTGGGCCATTGACCACGGCATCACCTTCAACGCCGACTATAAGCTGCGAACCGTTATTTGGGACTTCGCCGGCCAGCCGATCCAACCCCACATGTTGGACGACCTCAAAAGCCTGCGGGACCAGGTCGAACCAAATCGCCCGCTCGGAAAGGCTCTGCGTAAGCTGTTGGACGAAGAAGAAGTTCGGGCTTTCGTCAAACGCCTGGATGGCCTGATCAAGATCAAGCGCTTTCCCAGCCCGAACCGTTACGACCGCAACGTCCCCTGGCCGCCGGTCTAATCCTTGGATCGCACGACCGACCCATCGCCCCATCATGGCGCCACGCGCAGTCGAAAACAGCCAGTCCGGCATCCGGGATTTCGAGTCGGCCGTCGGTTACATTCATTCCCTCGATCTCCTCGACACGCCTCAACACACCCATGCCTATGCCTTTCAACATGGCATAGCGCGGGCGCGCCGCCTGCTGGAGCGACTGGGGGATGCGCCGAAGGCGACGACGCAGTGCGTCCTGGTAGCCGGGTCCAAGGGCAAGGGCAGCACGGCAACCATGCTGTCGGCGGTGCTCAGTGCAGCAGGCTACCGGGTGGGCATCTTCACCGGCCCTCATCTGCACACTCCACTGGAGCGTTTCGCCATCGGCCGAAGTGGCCGACACGAGCTGATGTCGGAGGCGCAATTCATGGACTGGGCGGCGCGCATTGAGCGCATCGTGGCATCGTGGGATCGCCCCGAACTCGGCCAGCCGACGCGATTTGAGGCGTTCACCGCCATGGCCTACCGCTGGTTCGAAGAACAGGCCGTGGACCTGGCCGTGATGGAAATCGGCATCGGCGGCCGGCATGACGCGGTCAACCTGGCCGAGCCGATGGTGTCGGTCATCACCAACATCAGCCTGGAACACACCCAGATGCTCGGCCGCACGCTGCCGGAGATCGCCTATGCCAAAGCCGGCATCCTGCGCGCGCACGGCGAAGGCGTAATCGCGCCGCAACAAGACGTGGTCAAACAGGTCATCCTGGCCGAGGCGCAGCGGCTCGGCAATGCCGGAAAGCTGCGCTTTGTCGAAGAATGTTGCACCCTGGAATGCGCCGGCTTTCAGATCGGCGTGGATGCTGGCCAGAGCGGCCAGTGGTTCCACGTCCACCTCCATGGCTCGTGCGCCGGCGCCTATTCAGAAGAGCTGAACGGCCGTGGGCCGCTATTCTGTCCGCTGCTGGGCCGCTATCAGCTCGAAAATGCGGCCACGGCCATCACGGCCGTACAAGCCCTGCGCGCGTGCGGCTACGACGTTCGAGACGACGATGTGCGCCAGGGCTTCGCCAACCTGCGCTGGCCGGGCCGGTTCGAGGTGCTGCGCCACTCCCCACTGATCATCGCCGACGGCGCACACACGCCATATTCGATGGCGCAGTTGTGCGCCTCGCTGCAGGAATACTTCCCCGGTCGGCGCCTACACTTCGTCCTCGGCATCCTGCGCGATAAAGATGCCCGTGGCATCATCCACGAGGCGGCCCGCGCAGCGGCCTCTCTTACCTTTACCGACATGGATGTGCGTCGCGCCGTGCCAGCCGAACAGCTCCTTGCGACCTGGCAGGCGCTCGACTTATCCACATCCCGTCCCCAAGGCGATCCACAAAATCAACGACTTTCCCCCGTCGCTTCGACTGCAGTAGACATTTCGTCGGCCGTTCGTCAAGCGCTGTCCTACGCCGGCTGCAATGATGTTGTTTGCGTTGCAGGGTCGTTGCATCTGGCAGCCCTGGCCGCTGAACAAATAGGAAACCTTTAGGGGGCGAGCGTTGAACGGTGACCTGCGGGGTCGCCGATGAAGCGCTCGTCTTTCGTTGTTTCAATCGCTTGACATGGGCCCGAACTTTTCGTCCTCGCGGCGGCGCAGCCGTCTGAACTTGTTCGCCGTGTTTATCGTCGTCGGCATCGCCTTGGTGGTGCTGCCGGTCGTCGGCTTGTTCGCCTTGCGCAGCGCCAGCGACCTGACCCAGCGCATGGAGCAGGTGGTCAACGGCGGCGAGGCAGCGCCGCCGCCGCTCGATCTGCCGGAAATCGGCCTGTGGCAGGGCAAGGAGCGAATCACTATCCTGTTGCTGGGCATAGACCAGCGGCCGGGGGAAGATCCCGACGCAGCCCGCACCGATGCGATGATGCTGCTCACACTCGACCCGGTGGCGCGCACAGCGGGCATGATGAGCATCCCGCGCGACTTGTATGTGCCGCTGCCCGACCGCGGACAGGATCGCATCAACACCGCGCACGTATACGGCGGCCCGCAATATGCCATGCGTGCTGTGGAATACAACTTCGGCATTCCCATCCAGCACTACGCGCGCCTGAACTTCACCGCGCTCACGGCATTGATTGACCTGGTGGGCGGTGTTGAGATCTACAACGATCGCGACATCTACGACGCCACATACCCTGATGAGGCGTACGGCTACGAGCCGTTCTCGCTGCCGGCGGGCTGGCACGTGTTGGATGGCCGAACTGCGCTGAAATACGCCCGCGCACGCCATGGCGCGAGCGACTTCGAACGCATCCGACGACAACAGCAGATCGTGCTGGCCCTGCGCGAAAAGCTGCATACGACCGACGCAGCGACCAAAGTGCTGCCGCAAATACCTCAAATCCTGCAAACGCTGAGCGGCGCCATCCAAACCGACCTGAACACGGTCGAGATCGCGCAGCTCATCCTGATGGTCAAAGACGTCCCCGACGAACGCATCGCGCGGGTAGCGATTGACGAGACGGCCGTGCAGCCGTGGACGACGCCGCAGGGCGGCAGCGTGCTCATCCCCATTCGCGAGCGGGTGCGCGAGCTGCGCGAACAGTTCTACAACCCGCCGGTCGCCGAGCCGCCCGGCACGTCCGCTGAATCGTCTGCGCCGGCCGGCCCGGTGCGCATCTCCATCCAGAACGGCACGCTGCTCCGGGGGTTGGCGGCCGGGACGAAGGCCTATCTCGAAGGACGCGGTTTCATCGTGGACAGCATCGCTGATGCTCCCCAACGCTATCAACGCACCGTCATCGTGGACTACAAGGGACAGCAGGACCAGGTCAAGCGGTTGGCTGCCGAACTGGGCTTGCCGTTGACGAGCGTCGCCACCGTATCCGATCCGAATAACCCGCTCGATGCGCTGGTCATCCTGGGCGACGATTTTCAACCGAGGTGAGTTCGCTCCGCCTGTGAACAGATCTCCCGGGGGCTTCGAGAAACCGGGTTTCTGAGCAGATTTAGAGCGACGTCGCGCCGGCGTTGCCGATGCTTGTCCCGATCGGGGATTGCGCGACAATGCGCCCTATGAACCTGTCGCTGCCCCATCGGCGCTACAACCCGCTTACCGACGAATGGATATTGGTTTCGCCACAACGTGCGACGCGCCCATGGCTGGGTGCGGTGGAAAGGGTCGTCCAGGAACGCCGGCCTGAATACGATCCGCAGTGCTATCTGTGTCCGGGCAACACCCGCGCCGGCGGCGCCGTCAACCCACCTTACACCGGCGTCTATGTCTTCGACAACGACTTCCCCGCCCTGCTCGGAGTTGAGAATGAAGAATTGAGAGTTGAGAATTCGCTTTCTCAATCCTCAATTCTCAATTCTGAACTGGAAACGGGCGTTTGCCGGGTGATTTGCTTCTCCCCTCGCCACGACCTGACGCTGGCCGAGCTACCCGCTGCTCAAATTCGCGCAGTGGTGGATACGTGGGTTGCCCAGTGCGAGGAACTGGGCGCGCGCGACGACATCGCCTACGTGCAATTGTTCGAGAACAAGGGGGAGATGATGGGCTGCAGCAACCCCCACCCCCACTGCCAGGTCTGGGCCACGCGCCATCTCCCCACCATCCCCGGGCGGAAGCTCGCCAGCCAGGAGAGGTACTTCGCCCGGTACGGCTCGGACCTCCTCGGCGATTACCTGGCGCTCGAACTCCGGCGGGGAGAGCGGCTGGTCTGCGCGAACGAGTACTGGGTGGCGCTCGTGCCTTTCTGGGCCGTCTGGCCCTTCGAGACCATGCTGATCCCCCGCCGGCTCGTCGGGGACCTGCCTTCGCTCCTCCCCGAGGAGAGGGATGCCCTGGCGGAGGTCATCAAGGGCCTCACCACCCGCTACGACAATCTCTTCCGGGTCTCGTTCCCGTATTCCATGGGCTGGCACGCCAAGCCCACGGACGGCGCGGCCCATCCCTATTGGCGGCTGCACGCGGTCTACTATCCCCCCCTCCTGCGCTCGGCCACGGTGAGAAAGTTCATGGTGGGTTACGAGATGACCGCCGAACCCCAGCGGGACATCACGCCCGAGGAGGCCGCGGCCAGGTTGAGGGCGGTTCCGGAGCGGCATTATCTGGAAGAGCGTCGCGGGTCTTAGGGTTTTGCGCTGAGAGCAGTTTGGTATTAAACCACAGAGGCACGGAGGTCACAGAGGGGATCACAGAGAAGAGATAAATAGATAAATCTTCGGTCTCTGTGTAAAATCTCTGTGTACTCTGTGTCTCTGTGGTCAAATCTAATCTCCCGGCGGGGACGTAATTGAACCACAGAGGCACAGAGGTCACAGAGGGGATCACAGAGAAAAAACAAATAAATTTCTCAGTCTCTGTGTAAAACTCTGTGTTCTCTGTGTCTCTGTGGTTAAATATAATCTCTCGATCGGGGATCGGAATTGAACCACAGAGGCACAGAGGTCACAGAGGGGATCACAGAGAAAAAAACAAATAAATTTCTCAGTCTCTGTGTAAAATCTCTGTGTACTCTGTGTCTCTGTGGTCAAATCTAATCTCCCGTGCGGGGACGTAATTGAACCACAGAGGCACAGAGGTCACAG
>JAIMBB010000056.1 GCA_023511655.1 Anaerolineae bacterium | reverse complement strand
GTCGACGCACAGGGAACCATTCTCTGCCAGTTCGAGACCACGATCACCTTCACCAAGACGGTGACGCTCTGCGCGCCGGAGGGCACCTCCGTGGACTGCCGTATGGTGGCCGGCAACGAGGCGGTGGTGCTGGTGGGCCGCAACGTCCACCTGTCGCTCACGATCTGCCTGCTGATCGAGTCGACGGCGCAGGTCAAGCTGCTCGTGCCGAGCTTCGGCTTCTGCGTCCCGTCCGAATGCGTGACGTTGCCGTCGCCGCCGGTGGGGGCAAAGCCCGCCCAGATAACCACCGCGTCCGGGTCGGCGGTCTTGATGCGCGCATAAGCGATGGCCAGCAACCTGGCATAGAGCTGCGGATCGGGCGGATGACCGCCCCACTCACGCGCTAGGTTGACCTCGTTGCCGATCGAGTAGGCGTGAATCACGCCGCGCCGTTCGCGCGCCAAACTCTCCAGTTGATCTGCCCAGGCGTTGATCGTCGCCGGATCGCCGTTGATCGCGTCGCCCAGCGGGACGCGGTAGAGCACCCGGTAATCGGGAATGGGGTGCTCCGGCGGGTTGAACACCTGAATCCAGCCGAAGCCCAGCGGCCGCAGCGCTTCGAGGTTGGCGTTGCCGTAGTCCACCACATTGATGCCCTCGCCGGCCAGCGAGATCTTCGGCAGTAGGTAGGGCGTCTCGGTCGGGGTGGACGTCGGCGCGGGCGTGTCTTGTGCTGTTGGTGCGGTGGTCGGCGCCTGCGCGGCGGTCGGCGCGGTAGTGGCCTGGGGTGATGTGGCAAAGACGGTGACCGGCACAGTGCCGATGGGAGTAGCCGGCGTCTCCTGCGCGGCCGAGGAGCAAGTGCTGAGGAAGAGCGCGCCCGCCATCCAGCCGGCCAGGGCCACGCGCGTGTGCTTTTGCATCGCTGATAAGCCTACCATACGCTCTTATCCCTTTCCTCGGTGGGAAAGGAGGGGCCGTTTGACAAGCGTGAGTTTTCGCGCTTTAATCCTGTTCCGCGATGCAGAACTGTTCCGCATCGTGGAACAACGCCATGTCCGAAGTGCAATCCGTCCGGCGCGCGTTCGACATTCTGGCGGCCGTCTCACGCAACGGCGGCGCCAGCCTGTCCGAGATCGTCGCGCGCGTCGAACTGCCCAAGAGCACGGTCTCGCGCATGCTCTCGACGCTGGAGGCGGTGGGCGCGGTCGAACGCAACGACGACCGCGACGGATTCCGCATCGGCCACGCGCTGATCTCCCTGGTCTCGCACGCGCCCTATGCCCGCAGCCTGGTCGTCGTTGCGCGACCGTTTCTGCAAGAGCTGGCCGAGGCCACCGGCGAGACGCTCACCTTGTGCGTGCCGGATGGCGACTATGCCCATTACGTGGATCAAATTGACACGCCGCGTGCGTTGCAAGTGCGCAGTTGGGTGGGGCAGCGCCTGCCCTTGCATGCCTGCTCCGACGGCAAGCTGTATCTGGCGCATCGCAGCCCCGCACAGATCGAGCGCTATCTAAAACAGCCCTTGCAGCGTTTCACGCCCACCACCCTGGCCTCGCCGACGGCACTGCGGCGAGAGCTGCGCGCCGTGCGTCGCAAAGGCTACGCCTGGACGAATGGCGAGTTCGACCCCGACGTCGTCGGCGTGGCAGCGCCGATCTACGACGACGATGGGCGCATCCTGGCGTCGGTATGTTTGTTCGGCCCGGCCTTTCGCTGGCCGCGCGAGGAACAGGCCGGTCATCTCATCCAGGCCACGTGCCAAACGGCCGGCCGGATTGGCCAGCGGCTGACGGGGAACGCTATTCGCTTTAAGGCGCGGAACCGGGGTGCGATGGCCGACTTTTCTGCAGAGTGATTGATATGACTACGACCCTCCCGACCCCTCCTGCCACCGAACGCCGGGCCCGCCGCGAGCGCGATGCCCGCCGCCGCCAACGCGGCTTCTCTTTCGTTGATGCGGTCAGGCCGCTGCTCAACACGCTGCCTCCCACCGAGGTGCTGTCTCCCGAAGGCGTGGACAAGATCCATCGCGCGTCCATGCGGTTGTTGAAGGAGATCGGCATTTTGATCGTGGACTACCCGCCTGCCGCGGAGACCTTCCGCCGCCATGGGGCCATCGTCGAGGACTGCGCCGAGGGCCAGCGGGTGCGGATAGACGAAGACACGCTCTTCCACTTCGTCCGCAAGGCGCCCTCGTCGTTTGTGCAACTGGCGCGCAACCCGGCCAAGAGTGTGCCGGTTGGCGGGCGTCACACCATCTTTGCGCCGGTGTATGGCCCGCCATTCGTGCTCGATCTCGACCGCGGTCGGCGGCAGGCCACCATCGAGGATTTTCGCAACTTCGCCCGGCTGACCTACATGAGCGAGCATCTGCACCACAACGGCGGCACGCTGTGCGAGCCGAATGACGTGGATGTGAAAGAACGTCACCTCGACATGCTGCTGGCGCACATCACGCTGAGCGACAAAGCTTTCATGGGCAGCGTGACGCACAAGGAGAATGCGCGCGACACGGTAGCGATGGCCGAGATCGTGTTCGGCGCGGAGGCGATTCGGCGCCAGCCGGCCGTGCTCTCGCTGATCAACGCCTCTTCGCCGCTGCGCTTCGACGATCGCATGTTCGGCGCCTTGCAGATCTATGCCGAGGCCGGACAGGCGCTGATCATCACGCCGTTTCTCATCGCCGGCGCGATGTCGCCGGTGAGCATGGCCGCGACGCTGGCGCAACAGAACGCCGAGGCGCTGTTCGGTATCTGCTATGCGCAGATGCTCAACCCGGGCACGCCCTGCATCTACGGTTCGTTCCTGGCGAACATAGACCTGAGGAGCGGCGCGCCGTGCTTCGGCACGCCGGAGGGCAACCTGGCGCTGTATGCCGGCGCGCAAATGGCGCGGCACTATCACCTGCCCTATCGCAGCGGCGGCAACTTCACTGCGTCGCGCATCCCTGATGCCCAGGCCGGCTACGAAAGCGCCAGCACCTTCCTGGCCACCGTGCAGGCCGGCGTCAACTTCGTTTTGCACGCCGCCGGCTGGCTGGAGGGTGGCCTGATCTCCGGATATGAGAAGTTCGTGCTCGATTTGGAGATGTGCGGCATGATGGCGAAGTTTGCTCAGGGGATCGGCCTGGACGATGAAGACTTTGCCTGGGATGCCTACGAAGAAGTCGGGCCGGGCGGCCATTTCCTGGGCTCGCAGCACACCATGCGCCACTACGAGACGGCGTTCTACCAGCACGCCGTGTTTAACATGGATAACTACGAGAAATGGGAGAGCGAGGGTGCCGAGGATGCCTACAAACGCGCGAATGCCGCCTGGAAGCGCATGCTGCTCGAGTATCAGCCGCCGGCCCTGGACGAAGGCGTGAAAGAAGCCTTGCTGGCGTTTGTCGAAAAGCGGCGCGCCGAAATCCGCGCCGGTCGTTTGGTTCGCGAGTGACGTCGGAGGGTGAGACGATGGTCGCACGTATGAAGGAAGCGCGCCGCATGCCCGGCGCGGAGTGGTTGAAGAATCATCCGCGCTGGCTGGAGCGCATCTATTTGTGGACGAAGCGCTTCGTGGTTCGCGCCTATCCGCTGATGAAGCGCATCAACCCGCGTTTCGCCAATTGGCTGATGGTGCGCAGCGAGGAAGCCTTGAAAGGCTGGGCTTTCAATTGCCAGATGTGCGGGCAATGCATTCTGCACAGCACCGGCATGACCTGCCCGATGAATTGTCCGAAGAACCTGCGCAATGGCCCGTGTGGCGGGGTGCGTCCGAACGGCCACTGCGAAGTGATCCCGGACATGCCGTGCGTGTGGGTGCAGGCCTGGGAGCGCAGCCGCTCCATGCTCATTTTCGCCGACGAGATCAAGGTGATTCAACCGCCGGTCAATCGCACGTTGCAGGGCGCCTCGGCCTGGGTCACCATGATTGAGGGGCACGACGTGCAAACGCCGCACGGATGGGCGATGGCAGCCCGCCAGGAGGTGGAACGATGAACGCCGGCCCGATGCGCGCAGGCAGCCGGCTGGAGCGCGTGTTGCGTTCGGGGCGGTTCGCCGTCACGGCCGAGTTGGACGCGCCCGATAGCGCCGACCCGAACGACGTCTATCAAAACGCCCTGGTGCTTGCCGAAGTGTGCGATGCCATCAACGCCACCGACGGCGCGGGCGCGAATTGCCACATGAGCAGCATGGGTTGTTGCGCATTGTTGGTGCGCGCCGGCTACGAAGCCATATTGCAAGTCGGCTGCCGCGATCGCAACCGAATCGCCATCCAGGGCGACCTGCTCGGTGCGGCTGCCATGGGCGTCAAAAACGTGTTGTGCCTCACCGGCGATGATGTCTCAGCCGGCGACCAGCCCGAAGCCAAGCGCGTGTTCGACCTGGACTCGATCCAACTGCTGCAGGTGGCGAGGATGATGCGCGATCAAGGCGTGTTGCTGAGTGGACGCAAGTTGCGCACGCCGCCCAAATTCTTCCTCGGCGCTGTGGAGAATCCCTTCGCCCCGCCGCTCGACTGGCGGCCGCTGCGCCTGGAGAAGAAGGTGCGCGCTGGCGCAGAGTTCATTCAAACCCAGTACTGCTTCGACGTGCCGCGCCTGCAGCAGTTCATGCGCCGCGTGCGCGACCTGGGCTTGCACGAAAAGGTCTACATCCTCGTCGGCGTCGGACCGCTGCGTTCGCACAAAGCGGCCGAGTTCATGCGCGACCGTGTGCCGGGAGTGTGGATCCCCGACGATGTAATTCAGCGCATGGCCAAGACCCCCAAAGCGCAACAAGCCGAGGAGGGCAAGCGCATTTGTGTCGAGATCATCCAGCAGGTGCGCGAGATCGAAGGCGTGGCCGGCGTGCACGTGATGGCCTACCGACAGGAAGAAGCCGTCGCCGAGGTCATTCAACGGGCCGGCTTGCTGCCGCGCCAACCCCGTGTGCCTCGCTTCGCCATTCCGAGCGACGAGGGTCAGGGCTTGCAGCGCTCACCACAAGACGCGCGACAAGAGGTAGCGCAGCTGAGCGCTCTGGCTTCCGAGCCTGCAAGCGCCAACGCTTCGGTGCAAAACGGAAGGCTGTGAAAGCCGGAGTCTGGGTTTCTGAATAACGTCAAATACTCAGCAGGATGTTAGCCAGGTAGTAAGGATGGAAACGGTCATCTCTTCGCCCACCAAAACCGTCGTCATCGGTCCGAATCGGCCGTTCGTCATCATCGGCGAACGCATTAACCCGACCGGTCGCAAGAAGCTGGCCGCCGAGATGGCGGCCGGCGATTTCAGCCGCGTGCGCAGCGACGCGCTCGCACAGGTAGCTGCCGGCGCGCATGTATTGGATGTGAACGCCGGCATCCCGCTGGCCGATGAGCCGGCTTTGCTGGCCGAGGCCATTCGCGTGGTGCAATCCGTCACTGATGTGCCGATCTGCATAGATTCGTCCGTGGTCGCGGCGCTGAAAGCCGGGCTGCAGGTCGTGCAGGGAAAGCCGCTGGTGAACTCGGTCACCGGCGAGGAAGATCGGCTGGAATCGGTATTGCCCATGGTGGCTGAATACAAGGCCGCCGTGATCGGCATCAGCAACGACGAGACCGGCATCTCATACGAAATTCGCGAGCGGCTGGCAGTAGCCAGGAAGATCGTCGAGCGTGCCGAGCGCTACGGCATCCCGCGCCACGACGTAATCATTGACCCGCTGGCCATGCCGGCCGGCGCGGTGCCCGGCGCAGGCAAGATGGTGTTCGACCTGGTGCGGATGATCCGCGAAGAGCTGGGCTGCAACACCATCTGCGGGGCGAGCAATATTTCGTTCGGCCTGCCCGGCCGGCCGATCCTGAATGCTGCTTTCATCAGCATGGCCATCGCGGCCGGCATGCCATGCGCCATCACCAACCCGATCGAACCGGAGATCAAGAATGCCATTCTGGCTGCGAACTTGCTGATGGGCAACGACAGTAACTGTATGGCCTGGATTGCCGCGCGCCGCGAGGCAGAATCGCAGCAATCGGGCGATGGAGCGGTGCGGGCGACGGCTGCCGAGGCTGCGCGCGCCGAACGAGAAGCGCGCCGCGCCGCGCGCAGGGCGACAACGACGAATGGATAGGAGTCGAGCATGATGGATTTCAAAGACCTTCCCGATGAAGAACTCTGGCTACAAATGCAAGACGACCTCTACGACGGTTTGAAGGATGAGGTGGTCGAGGAGACGCACGAAGCGCTGCGGCGCGGCTACGGCCCAACCGAAGTGTTGGCCAAAGGGTTGGTGGCCGGCATGGACATCGTCGGCGTGGATTTCCGCGACGGTGTGTTGTTCGTGCCCGAAGTGCTCATGGCTGCCAACGCCATGAAGGCCGGCATGGAAATCCTGCGTCCCTTGCTGACCCAAACGGGCGCGCCGCGCATCGGCACAATGGTGATCGGCACCGTCAAGGGCGACATTCACGACATCGGCAAGAACCTCGTCAGCATGATGATGGAGGGCGCCGGATTTGAGGTGATCAACCTGGGCGTGAACAACGACGCCGATAAATTCGTCGCTGCGGTCAGGGAACACAACGCGGACATCCTGGGCATGAGCGCCCTGCTGACGACGACCATGCCCTATATGAAAGTGGTGATCCAGGCGTTGAAGGACGAGGGCCTGCGCGACAAGGTTTTCGTCATGGTGGGCGGCGCGCCGGTCAGCGAAGCGTTTGCCGAGGAGATCGAGGCCGACGCTTACGGCCGAGATGCCGCTACGGCCGTGGACATCGCCAAAAAGTACATGGCGTGGAAGAACGAGAAGAGGGCTGCAGCGTGAGGAGTGCGCATCGCGTGCTGCGTGCGACGCCTTCTGTCGCGTAACACGCAGTACGAAAAGCTCCCTCTCTCACCATCCCCGAATCCCCATGTCGCAAAACACCCATCGCGTCGTCTTTCAACCCTCCGGCCGTCAGGGTGACGTAGCCGAGGGCACTACTCTGTTGGAGGCAGCCCGGCAGCTTGGCGTGGATGTGGATAGCATCTGCGGCGGGCGGCAGACGTGTGGCAAATGCAAGGTCATCGTCCAAAGCGGCCGCTTCGATAAGCTCGGCATCACGTCTTCACTCGATCACGTCACACCGGCGGGCGACGACGAAGCCCGCTACTTCGCCAGGCACTTGCCCCCTGATTGCTCATCTCAAACTGCTGCCCTCCGTCTCTCTTGCGCTGCGCGCGTCGTCGGCGATGTGCTGGTGACTGTGCCGCCTGAGAGCAGCCGGCGCAAACAGGTGGTGCGCAAAGACGCCGGCGACCGGCCAATCACCATTGATCCAATCCTGCGTCAGGTCTTCGTCGAAGTTGAACCGAATGTGCTCGGTGGACGTAAAGGTGACTGGGAGCGTTTGCAGGAGGCATTGCGACGCGAGTGGGGGCTTGCCGATCTGCGCATTGACATTCACGTGCTGCGTCGGTTGACACCAGCCTTGAAGGCAGGTAAGCAGGGCATCACCGTTGTGGTGTGGAATGATCGCGAGGTGATTGACGTGCGCGCCGGCTTCCGGGATGCCCTGTATGGCCTGGCCGCCGACGTCGGCTCGACGACGATCGTCGCTCACCTGTGCGATTTGCGCACCGGCGCTGTGCTGGCTACCGAGAGCACGATGAACCCGCAGGTGACGTTTGGCGAGGATCTGATGAGCCGGGTGAGCTACGCCATGATGCACGACGACGGCCTGGGCAAAATGCAGGCTGCCGTCATCGGGGCGCTCAACGCGCTGGCGACCAGGGCGGCAGCCAGCGCGGGCATCGCCGCCGACGACATCTATGAGGCGGTGTTGGTGGGCAACACCGTCATGCATCATATTCTGCTCGGCCTCGACCCGACCGAGCTGGGCGCGGCGCCGTTCACGCTGGCCACGCACGCGCCGGTGGATGTGAAAGCGCGCGACCTCGGCCTGCGCCTTCACCCCGCTGCCAACGTGCACCTGCCGGCGCTGGAAGCCGGCCACGTCGGTGCGGACAATGTCGCTGTGCTCATTGCCGAAGCGCCCGACCAGCAGGACGATATGATGCTGGTGATCGATGTCGGCACCAACGCCGAAATTCTGCTCGGCAATCGCGAGGGCGTGTGGAGTTGCAGCAGCCCCACCGGCCCGGCCTTTGAGGGCGCGCAGATCACCCACGGACAGCGCGCTGCGCCAGGCGCGATCGAACGTGTGCGGATTGACCACACCACCGGCCGGCCGCGCTTCAAGGTGATCGGCAACGATCTTTGGAGCGACGAGCAACCCGCCGCTTCCATCAAAGCGACCGGCATCTGCGGCAGCGGCATTATCGAAGTGGTGGCCGAGTTGTTCATGGCCGGGTTGTTGGGTGCGGATGGAGCCTTCAGGGATCACGAATCGGTGCGCAGAGCAAGTGGAATAGGCCCGACCAACGGCCTCTCGCCCCTAACCTCCCATTTGCGGTTCAACGGGCGCAAGGGCGAATACGTCCTGGCCACTGCCGATCAGACCTTGAGCGGCCGGGAGATCGTGGTGACGCAGGACGACGTGCGCAACGTCCAACTGGCCAAGGCAGCCCTATACGCCGGCTGCAAGCTGTTGATGCGACGGCGCGGCGTCTCGCGCGTGGATAAGATCGTCCTGGCCGGTGCCTTTGGCAATTACATTGATCCACTACATGCGATGGTGCTCGGCATGTTCCCCGACTGCGACTTGAGCAAAGTGGTGGCCGTAGGCAACGCTGCGGGCGATGGCGCACGGATTGCCCTGCTGAATAAGGCGCGTCGAGCCGAATCGGCCCACGTCGCTCGCAACGTGCACTACATCGAGACGGCCATTGACCCGCACTTCCAGGAAGAGTTCGTCAACGCCATGCATCTGCCGAACCGCGCCGATCCCTTCCCGCATTTGCAAGCGATCGGCGTGTTGCCTGCGCAGGTATGTTCGTCGGAAGAGGATGCGCGCTCTAAGCGCCGGCGCGAACGGCGAGAGCGCAGCGCTGCTTCGTCGGAGGTTGGAAGCTGACGATGACCCCGCGCACGCTGAACGCCAGATACCAGATGCTGATCGAAGCGCTTGATGGCACGCCGCGCGACCTGCAGCGACTCACGCGGCGGGTGGATGACGCGGCAGCGCTGATCCGTCCGGCGCCGGGTGCGTGGTGCATCAAAGATGTGATTGCTCACCTGGCCGAGGTCGAAGAGCAGTTTCGTGCTCGCTTCGTGTGCATCGTCGAGCAGGATGATCCGTGTGAGCCGTCCGTCCATCCCGACTCTGGCCAGCATGATCTCGGCCGTGACCTGCGAGAGTTGATCGCGCTGTTCGCGGCGCGGCGCGCAAGCACCACCGCTTACTTGCGGGCGCTCGATCATCGCCAGTGGCTGCGCACTTGTGTGCATCAGGTGCATGGGCGGATCAAGCTGCGCAAGCAGGTCGAGTTCCTGATCGGGCACGATAATGAGCACCTGGCCCAAATCGTGAGGATCAGAGAGTGCATCGAGAAGGCGTAACGCGCGTTGCGCATGGCGCAGCCTGTTGTTCCGTTGCGTGATGCGTAGCATCTAATCCAGCATGACCAACCGATTCTTGACGCTGCTTGAGCATGCCCGGCGGGATGGGGTGCCAATCATCATTGATGGCGCCATGGGCACCCAGTTGATGGAAGCTGGTTTGTTGTTCGGCGACCCGCCTGAACAGTGGAACGTATTGCCGGATAAGCGCGACAAAGTGCGCGCCGTATATCGCGGCTACCTCGATGCCGGTTCGCAGGTGATCCTGACCAATACCTTCGGCGGCAACCCCTTTCGCCTGAAGATGCACAACCTGCAAGCGCGCACCTTTGAGCTGAACGCAGCGGGCGCGGCGATCGCGCGCGAGGAGGCGGCCGACCGCGTCGTCGCCGGCGACATTGGGCCGAGCGGCGAAATCTTCGAGCCGATGGGCACCCTGACGTACGCGGCAGCAGTCGAAGGCTTTCGCGCCCAGGCCGAAGGCCTGGCCGCCGGCGGCGTAGATGTGTTCTGGATCGAGACGATGAGCGACCTGCGCGAGGTGCAGGCTGCCGTCGAAGGGGCGCGGTTGGCTGCGCCACATTTGCCCATCGTGGCGACGATGACGTTCGACACGCGCGGCTTCACCATGATGGGGGTCAGCCCGGCTCAAGCAGTGGAAGAACTGTCGAAGCTCGACCTGGCTGCGATTGGCGGCAATTGCGGCAACGGGCCGGATGAATTGGAGGCAGTGATCTATGCCATGCGCATGGTGAACAGTGACCTCCCGCTGGTGGCCAAGAGCAACGCGGGGATGCCAAAGATGGTGAACGGCAGGGCGACCTACGATGCGTCGCCGGAGGTCATGGCCGAGGCGGCCCGCCGCCTGCGCGCGTTCGGTGCAACGCTGATCGGGGCATGCTGTGGCAGCACGCCGGCGCACATCCGCGCCATGAAGGAGGCGCTGTTGAACCAGCCTCCGCTTGACCCGACGACGCTGACGTTGACTGTGCCGCTGGCCAGACGACAGGAGGCGAGCCATGAGCGGCGAGAACGCCGGGCGCGCCGCGACGCGGCGCAGCTTGCCGGATGACCGGCTCAAGTTCGCCCCCGCAGCGTGATCCGGTCTGGCGCGGCAGTGGTGGACTGGATGTGAGCGATCTTTGAAGTTCGAGTCCGTCGAAAAGCGTATGAAAGTAGCGTTCGTCGTGTGTGGTGCGCTGGCGCGCGAGGTGATGGACATCGCGCGTCGGCACGGCTGGGATGCCAGCTTCTACGGGGTGGATGCGCAGGCGCACATGCGGCCGGAGCGCATCGCGCCGCTTGTCGAGGCGCGGCTGCGCGAGCTGATCCCGCGCTTCGACCGCGTCGTGGTCATCTATGGCGATTGCGGCACAGGCGGCGCCCTGGATGCGGTCTTGCGGCGCTACAACGTGCCGCGCATCGCCGGCCCGCATTGCTACGAGATGTATGGCGGCACATCGTTCGACGCGATGATGGAGGAAGAGCCGGGCACATTCTTCCTCACCGACTTTCTGCTGCGCGGCTTCACCGGGCTGGTGTGGAAGGGGCTAGGATTGGATCGCTTCCCGCAACTGAAGGACGCATATTTCGCGAACTATCGCCGGCTGGTTTACCTTGCTCAGCGCAGCGACGATGGGTTGATCGAAAGGGCGCACGCGGTGGCGCAGCAGCTCGGTTTGCCGCTGGAGGTGCGACATACAGGCTACGGCGCGCTCGAGACGCGCCTGGTTGCGCTGATGAACGAGATCGCCAGCGAGCAGTACCGGCCGGTGATGGAGCAGCAGCTCGATAGCCCGGCGGCTCGTGAAGCTGGCGAGTCGCGCACGAGTCGTGGTTAAGGTGGAAATCGCATGGCTAGCTATCAAATTCTCTACTGGCATGACATCCCCGCGCAGGTGCGGGCAAAGGGCGCTGGCCGCGATCGCGCCAGCGTGATGCTGCCGCAGCGCTTTCAAGAGGCGATTGACAACGCGGCTATGTCGGCCGGCCTGATCGGGTCGGACGAATACAGCGATGCCTTCCGCTGGAGTGAGCCGCAGGAGCGGGAGGGCAGCGCCCAGGAAGTGGCCAGCGCTGTAGCCGCCGAGCTGGAAGCACAGTTTCCGGAAATAGACTGGCGCGCCACGGCTGTCAGAATCAAAGCGGGCAGGTAGTGCTGGATGGTGTCGAATAGCGTCGGAGGGTGTCGGGCGGCGCCGGCGCCACCGACACCAACGACACCCCAAACCAAAAGGTGAACCATGAAATTCCTTGGGATGGACACCTCGCAGTGGGTCAGTTTGATGCCCAACGGCCTGGGCCACGTCAAACCAAACCACTACTGGGAGATGGTGCGCGCGGCCTGGCAGAACCGCGATAACCTGCCGCTGGCCTGGCGCATCCTCAACGAGGGCGTGTGCGATGGATGCGCGCTGGGCACGTCTGGATTGCGCGACTTCACGATTGACGGCGTGCACCTGTGCACCGTCCGGCTGAACCTGCTGCGGCTAAACACCATGCCGCCGCTGGAGGTGGAACGACTGGCCGACGTCCCGGCGCTGCGCAGTTTGGACAGCAAGGCGTTGCGCGAACTCGGCCGCTTGCCTTATCCCATGATCCGCCGGCGAGGTGATCGGGGATTCGCGCGCATCTCGTGGGACCAGGCCCTGGATGCGATCGCGGCGCGCATCCGGGCAACCGACCCCCATCGCGTCGGCTTCTACCTCACTTCACGGGGCATCACCAACGAGGTGTATTACGTGGCGCAAAAGGCGGCGCGCTTCCTCGGCACGAACAACGTGGACAACGCCGCGCGCGTCTGCCATTCGCCGAGCACGGTGGCCATGAAGCAGGTCTTAGGCGTCGCTGCTTCAACCTGCTCATACAAGGATTGGATCGGCGCTGACCTGTTGATCTTCATCGGCAGCGATACGCCGAACAACCAACCGGTCACCACCAAGTACCTCTACCATGCCAAAAAACACGGCTCCAGGATCGTCGTCGTCAATCCTTATCGCGAGCCGGGGCTGGAGCGCTATTGGGTGCCCAGCGTGTTCGAGAGTGCGCTCTTCGGCACGCGGCTGGCCGACGAGTTCTTTCAGATCCACACCGGCGGCGACCTGGCTTTCCTGAACGGCGTGCTCAAACAACTGATCGAGAATGACTGGCTCGATCGCGAGTTCATCGCAGCGCATACCGATTGCTTCGACGCGCTGGAGGCCGAGCTGGCGAGGCAGCCGTGGGAGATGTTGGAGCGCTACAGCGGCGCGTCGCGCGAAGAGATGCGCCGGTTTGCCGAGATGCTGGCCCGCGCAAAGAGCGCCGTGTTCGTGTGGAGCATGGGCATCACCCAGCACGAAAACGGCGTGGACAACGTGAAGGCAATTCTCAACCTGGCCCTGGCGCGCGGGTTCATCGGCCGCGAGCATTGCGGTGTGATGCCGATTCGCGGCCACAGCGGCGTGCAAGGCGGCGGCGAGATGGGGTGTGCGGCGTGGAACTTCCCCGGTGGTGTGCCGATCAACGAGGCGACTGCGCGTCACTTCAGCGAGCTGTGGGGCTTTGAGGTGCCGGCGTGGAAGGGCCTGGCTTGCGTGGACATGCTTGAAGCTGCTCACGCCGGCGCAATAGACGTGCTCTACGTCGCCGGCGGCAATTTCCTTGAGACGTTGCCTGATCCGCGCTTCGTTCGCCAGGCGCTGGAGCGGCTGCCGTTGCGCGTCCATCAGGATATCGTCATCACCTCGCAGATGCTGGTTGACCCGGCGGATACGGTCATCTTGCTGCCGGCTGCCACGCGCTACGAACAGCGTGATGGCGGCACCGAGACCAGCACCGAGCGTCAGGTGATCTTCTCACCTTATATCGCCGATCCACCTGGCGAGGCGCGCAGCGAGTGGGAGATCTTCATGCAGCTCGCCGAGCGGACTTATCCGGAGCGCAGTCATCTCATCCACTTCGAAAGTGGTCAGGCCATCCGCGACGAAATCGCCAGGGCTGTGCCTTTTTATGACGGCATTCAACATCTGAAGCAGAAAGGCGATCACATGCAGTGGGGTGGGCGGCTGTTGTGCATGGGCGGCGACTTTCCCACGCCGTCGCGACGCGCCAGCTTCACCCTGCTCATACCGCCGGAGCGCGATCTGCCCGAAGGTGCGTTCATCCTCAAGACGCGGCGCGGCAAGCAGTTCAACAGCCTGATCCACATGGAGCGCGATCCTTTGAACGGCGCGCGGCGCGACGACCTGTTGATGAATGCCGACGATGCGCGCGCGCTGGGGCTGGCCGAGGGCGATTGGGTGACAGTGCGGTCGAGCATTGGTCAGATGCGCGTGCGCGTGAAGTTTGCGCCGATCAAACCGCGCAACGTCCAGGTGCATTGGCCGGAGGGCAACGCCCTGCTGGCCCCGCATTGCTTCGACCCGGCCGCCGGCGTGCCGGTGTACAAGGCGATTGTGACCATCGAGCGAGCGAAGGATTAGGTTCGAATTTGCTCGCTCTCTGTCAAACTCATGCTCACCCAACCCAACCTCCGCCGGCTCTACGTGCACAAGGTGCATGGCGAGCAGGCTGCGCGCGAGAGGGATGTGCTGGCGGTCGAAGAGCCGCTGGAGATCCGCGTCGCGTCCGATGCGGGCGAGGTCCAGGTGGCCGTCACCATGCGCACGCCGGGCGAAGATTTTGAGCTGGCGGCCGGCTTCCTGTTTGGCGAAGGGTTGCTGCACACCCGCGACGAGATTGGCGAAATCAGCTATTGCTGCGATGATCTACCGCGGGCGCGTTTCGCTGATGGGGTGGGGCAGGTGATCGCAGCAGCGCGCTATAACATCGTCACCGTGCGCCTGCGGCCGGGTGTGCCTTTCGATGCAGCGCAGATTCAGCGTAACTTCTACGCCACCTCATCCTGTGGTGTGTGCGGCAAAGCTTCGCTCGAAGCCCTGGAGATCCGCGGGTGCGCGCCGCTGGCGCGCGACGCGTTCTGCGTGGGCGCGGGCGTCATCCGGCGTCTCGGCGCGGGGCTGCGCGGGCATCAATCGCTATTCGACAAAACCGGTGGGTTGCACGCCGCGGCGTTGTTCGATGCGACCGGCGAGTTGCTCACCCTGCACGAGGATGTCGGCCGGCATGGCGCGCTCGATAAGCTGGTCGGCAGGCGCCTCCTCGATGGCCATTTGCCGGCAGCCGACTGTCTCTTGATGGTCAGCGGCCGCGCCAGCTTCGAGATCATGCAGAAAGCGCTCATGGCGCGCATCCCGATCGTGGTCGCCGTAGGCGCGCCGTCCTCGTTGGCCGTGGAGCTGGCGCAGGCGTTCAACATCACCCTGATAGGCTTCGCGCGAGGCGAACACTTCAACATTTACGCGGGTGAATGGCGGATCGGGCTGCCGGTCAAACAACCAGTCGTGGCGTAGTGGCTACCCATCTGCGAACCGCGATCATGCAAGCGACTGCGTAGGGTTGCTCCTACGATGCGCGGCGGTGTGACGCAGAGGCGTCCTGCGCGGCCGACATTCCGTCAACAGCTTGACATTTGCGTCAATTTCGCCATACTGGTCTATACCTCTATACCTTTTGATTCAGGAGGACCAGTCGTGAGCAAGACCTCTTCTGTTCGTTCCTCGATTGTGAGCCGGCGTCGGTTCCTCAAGCTCGCCGGATTGGGAGGTGGCGTTGTGCTAATTGGCGCCTGTGCTGCGCCTCCGGCTCCGTCGCCGGCGCCGGCCGGTGAAACCGCTCCGGCGCCGGCTGCGCAGGAAGGCGCTGGCGCGACTGCCGAACCCATCGTCTTTTGGACGCCGGGGGGATCGGCGGTGTATTGTCAGAACTTCAATGCCATCTCTAAGGCCTTCGCCGAGGAATATCCGGGGTTGACCGTGGCCGATGCGCAATGCGGCGCGGGCGATCAGAACTTCCTCGAGGTGCTGCTGGCGCGGGTGGCGGCCGGCAACCCGCCCGACACCACGATCATCTGGGATTCGCCGGTGTCGCTGGCGGTGCGCGGCGCGTTGGAGCCGCTGGACGATCTGATGAGAGCATCGCGATATTCGCAGGCCGAGGCCTGGCCGCCCGGCGTGTTGGCGAGCTGTCAGTGGCAGGGCAAGACGTATGGGCTACCGACGGCGGCCGGGACCTATGCCGTGTATTACAACGAGGCACTCTTCGAGTCCAAGGGCATCTCGGCCAAGCGCGAAGACTTCCCCAAGACCTGGGACGAGTTGCGCAAGCTGTCGAAAGAATTCACCGTGTGGGACGGCGACACGCTCAAGTCCACGGGATTCTTGCCGACGGTGGTAGACAACGTCGAGCTGAATATCTTCTCGGCATTGAATGGCGGCCAGGTCTTCGACGCAGCCAACAACAAATTCACGCTTGATTCCGAGCAGAACATCGAGATGATGCAGTTCATGCTCGATTGGCTGAACGAGGAGTACAAAGGCGACCTCAACCTGGTCAACAGTTCAGCCAACTGGAACTTCTACCCCGATGGCAACGGCCGCCCGCCGGAGTTCCAGAACGGCACGATGGCGATGCAGTCGAGCGGCTTCTGGGTGGCCGGCGATATGTATGGCGTCGAAGTGAAGCCCGAAGCGCAGAACTGGAACGTTGCCCAATACCCGGTCGGCCCGAGCGGCTCCGGCACCAAGTCGGGCTACTGGCCGAACTGGATGGTCATCCCCAAAGGCGCCAAACGCCGCGAAGACGCCTTCAAGTACATGGACTACATGTCGGCCATCGGGATTTTGACCTGGTTCGAGGCCATCCCCGATATGCCCACCAACAAGAACGTGGACATCAACAAGCTGCTGCCGAAGAAGGTGGCCGAGATGCGCGGCGAGGAATTCGCGAGGGACGTGCTGATGTTCTTCTACAAGCAGCTTGATGTCGCGACGCCGATGTGGACCTCGCCGGTGCAGAACTTCGCCAATGACCAGATCACGCGCATGATCGAGCAGGTCTACACCAAGCAGGCGACGCCGAAAGACGCGCTGGCCGAAGCGCAGAAAGCCTGCCAGGCCGAACTCGAGAAAGTGATGAAGGCCTAGTGTTGCGAGCACGCCGCTGCGCGCTGACGCCTTGTGAGGTTGCCGATGGCAAAGATGGTCTTGTCTAAACCGGGTGGGTCTCGGTCGAACAAGCTGCGGCGCAACGAAGCCATCGCCGGGTTTGCCTTCGTGCTGCCGTGGGTCATCAGCCTGCTGGTGTTCACGGCCTATCCGGTGTTGGCTTCGTTCTACTACTCGTTCACGCAGTACTCCATCGTGCAGGAGCCGAAGTGGGTCGGCCTGGGAAACTACACCACCATGTTCACCGCCGATCCCGCGTTCAAGGTGTCGGTCTATAACAGCGCCTACTACGCCTTCCTGTCGGTGCCGCTCGGGCTGCTATCGTCGCTCGGCCTGGCGCTGCTGCTGAACATGCGGGTGCGGTTCATCGGTGGGTATCGCACGCTGTTCTACCTCGCTTCGCTCACGCCGCCGGTGGCCGGCACGATCATCTTCATCATCATGTTCCAGCCGCGCGGTGGGTTGATCAACGGCATCCTGGGCTGGTTCGGCATCCAGGGACCGGCCTGGTTCACCGATCCAAACTGGTCCAAGCCCGGCCTGATCCTCCTCAGCCTGTGGGGCGTGGGAGCCAGCTCGCTGATCTTCCTGGCCGGCCTGAAGGACATCCCGGCCGAGCTGCTGGAGGCTGCCTCGATAGATGGCGCCAACGTCTGGCAGCGCTTCTGGCGAATCACCATCCCCCTGCTCACGCCGGTGATCCTGTACAACCTGGTCACCGGCGTGATCGCCTCGTTTCAGGTGTTTACCAGCGCGATGGTGATCGGTGGGACGACCGGCCGGCCGCAGGAGTCGCTGCTGATGTACTTCGTGCACCTGTATCGCAATGCCTTCCGCTACTTCAACATGGGCTATGCCTCGGCACTGGCGGTGGTGTTGTTCCTGGCCGTGCTGGCGATCACACTGTTGATCTTCCGCAGCGCCACGCGTTGGGTGTTTTACGAAGGCGAGCTAAAGAGTTAGCCGCGAGGAAGTCGAAGTCATGGATCAAGCCGCTCAGCCGATCACGACATCGCGCGTTGCCCGGCCGGTCGCTGTGGCCGGGGTGGCCAAAGCTAGGCGCAACCGACAGCGCCTGATCAAAAACATCGTTGCGCACGCCGTGCTGATTGCTTTCTCCATCGCGTTCATGGTGCCGTTCTACTGGATGTTGGTGTCGTCGCTGAAGACCAACCAGCAGATTTTCACCATCCCCATCCAATGGCTGCCCGACCCGCCGCGCTGGGAGAACTACTCGGAGGCGCTGAACTACCCGAACTTCCCATTCCTGCGCTTCCTCGGCAACAGCGTGTTCTACTCGGTGAGCGTGACGATTGGCACGGTCATCTCGTGTGCGGCGGTGGGCTATGGCTTTGCGCGCCTGCGCTTTCCGTTCCGCGATACGTTGTTCTACATCACCATCGCCACGCTGATGATCCCGTTCATCGTCACCTTCATCCCGACTTACATCCTGTTTAAGAATTTCGGGCTGATCGGCAGCTACACGCCGCTCATCCTGCCGGCCTTTCTGGGCAACGCGTTCTTCATCTTCATGATGCGCCAGTTCTTCCTGGGCTTGCCGAACGAGCTGGCCGATGCCGCACGGGTGGATGGCGCCGGTCACTTCCGCACTTTCTGGCAGGTGATGTTGCCGCTGGTCAAGCCGGCGTTGATGGTGGTGGCCGTGTTCACCTTCCTCGGCACGTGGAATGACTTCCTCGGCCCGTTGATCTACCTGAGCGACAACAAGCTCTATCCCCTTTCGCTGGGGCTCTACGCCTTCCGCGCCCAGCGCACTACCGAATGGGCGCTGATGATGGCGGCTTCCACCATCACCACGCTGCCGTTGATCATCATCTTCTTCTTTACCCAGCGCTACTTCCTGGAGGGCATCAAGCTGACGGGGTTGAAGGGGTGAAGGGCAGGGTCTGAAAGTCGGGCGTTATACGTCATGCATCACGTCCGCGCTCTGCGCAAAACGTGATGCGAGGATCGAATCATGAGATCGCCAACCATCGAGCTGACATCCGAACAAATCGCTTTCTTTCATCGCGAGGGCTATCTGTCCATCCCGGCGCTGACGACTGCCGAAGAGGTGGCCCAGATGTGTGACATCTACGACCACCTGTTCCAGGTCAAGGCCGGGCGGGATCAGGGTGATCACCTCGACCTGACCACGACCGACGAAGATGACCAGGAGCCGGCGCTGCCGCAGATCCTGAATCCATCGAAATACGCGCCGGAGTTGAAAGCAACGTTGCTGCGCGCCAATGCGGAGGCGGTCGCCCGGCAACTGCTCGGCCCCGAGATCATCTATCGCGGGGATCATGCCATTCGCAAGCCGCCGCGGTCGGGTGCGGCCACGCCCTGGCATCAGGACGAGGCCTACAACCACCCGGCCATGGCCTACGATGAGATCAGCATCTGGATTCCGCTGCAACCGGCGACGCTCGAAAACGGATGCATGTGGTTCGTGCCGCGCAGCCATACAGGCGACATACTGCCACATCACCCCATCGGTAACAATCCACGCATCATCGGCCTCGAAGTGGACGATCCAGAATCACGGACCGCCGACGCCGTTGCCTGCCCGTTGCCCCCAGGCGGTGCGACGGTTCATCATTGCAAGACCTTGCACTACACCGGCCCGAACTTGTCGAGTGAGCCGCGGCGCGCCTACATCTTGATGTTCGGCCTGCCGCCGAAGCCGCTTGAGGCGGCGCGCAACTTCTACTGGCTGGAGCAGCAACGCACGAAATGGCAGCAGCGCGTCCAGGCAGCGCGCCAGGCGCAACACCAACCACAACACCAACGTTAAGGAGCAACACAACACATCATGTCCAAACCAGTTCGCATTGGAATCGTCGGCTGCGGCAGCGTCATGCGCGGGCCATATACCAATCAGATTCGACGGATTCAGCACCTCGGCCTGCCGGTCGAGGTGACCATGACCTGCGACGTGACGCCCGAAGGCGAGCGCACGGCGCGGCGCCTCTGGCCGGCTGCGGCCTTCGTGCGCGACTACCGCGCCGTCACCGACAGCGACGACGTAGACCTGGTATTAGTGACGACTTCGATGCAGTTGCATGCCGAAATCGCCAAAGCGGCGTTGCTGGCCGACAAGCACGTGCTGGTGGAGAAGCCGATGGCAACGACGCTCGACGAGGGCAAGGCGCTGCTCGAAGTCGCGAAGAAGAGCAAAGGCATCCTGCATCCTGCGCCCCACGTCGTGCTGAGCGCGACGTTCAAGGCGATCAAGCGCCACGTGGATCGGGGCGACATCGGCCGGCCGTATCTGGCCCGCGCGTTCTATGGCTGGGCCGGGCCGAGTTGGGGCCAGTGGTTTTACAAGCCTGGCGGCGGCGCCTTGTTCGACCTGGGCGTGTATAACGTGACCACCTTGACCGCGTTGCTCGGCCCGGCCAGGCGCGTCACTGCGCTGGCCGGCACCGCCATCCCCGAGCGCGTGGTAGATGGCGAGTTGACCAGGGTCGAGGTGGTGGACAACGCACACATCTGCCTCGACTTCGGCAACGCCGTATACGGCGTGATCACTACCGGCTTCACCATTCAGGCCTATCGCGTGGCCGGCGTCGAAATCTACGGCAGCGAGGGCACCATCCAGATGCTAGGCGACGACTGGCATCCCAGGGGCTACGAGCTGTATCGCAAAAGCACCGGTTACTGGGAGCTGCACCCCGATCTTGATCCCAACTGGCCGTGGACGGACGGCCTGCGGCACCTGGTGCAGGCCATCGTGCATGGCACGCCGGATGTGATCACGCCGGAACACGGTTATCATGTGCTCGAGATCATGCTGAAGGCCGAAGAAGCCGGGCGCACCGGCGTTGCTCAGACCATCGAGAGCACCTTCCCGCCGGTGCAACTCGAAGCGGTGGAGGCGCCGAGAGCCACTATCCACGACCCGACGCGGACGGAGGATTGAGCGCTGCGCGAATGGCGAGAAGTGAAGCTATGCTCGACAAAGATAGCCCCATCCCGCTCTACTACCAGCTCGTCGAAGACATTCGCGATCGCATCCGCGCAGGAGAGTACAAACCCGGCCAGCAATTGCCGAGCGAACGCGAGTTGAGCGAGCAGTACGGCATCAGCCGGATGACGGTGCGCCAGGCGTTGCAATACCTCATCCGCGAGGATGTTTTGATCGCGCAACAGGGCGTGGGCACGTTCGTCGCTGAGCCAAAGCTGGCTTACGATCCGTTCCACGCCCCGGGCTTCACCGAGACCATGATGCAGCGTGGTGCGGCGGCAACGTCGCGGGTGATCGAGCAAGCTGTCGTTCCCGCCCCGCCCAGAATCGCGGCCCCACTGGATTTGGCTGAAGGCGATCCGGTGATCAAGATCGTCCGCCTGCGCTTGTCGGACGACGTGCCGGTGTTGTTGGAAACTGTGCACCTCCCGCACGCCCTGTTTGCCGGCCTGGAGCACGCCGACATGACGCGCCGGTCGCTCTACCAACTCATTCGCGAGGTGTATGGCGTACGGCTGCAGGGCGCGCAGCATACGCTGGAAGCCGTGTTGGCCAACGATTACGAGAGCGAATTGTTCGGTATTCAAAGCGGGCTGCCGATGATCTTGCTGCAAGGCGTGACATACGATGAACAAGACCGACCGATCGAGGTCTTTAAGGCCGTGTATCGCGGTGATCGCTTCAAGATTCAGCTCGACAGCCGGCCGCGTGCGCATCAGGAAGCCTTCAACACTTCGTTGATGAGCGTGGTGATACGCTGACCTTCGTTGTGTTGACATGCGAAATTGCAAGCCATGGAAGAACAGGATACCACTCAGATGACCTCGTCGGCCGGCAACGGGCGCACGGGTTATACGCCCTCTCCGCGTCCGACGTTCGAACGCGCCACACCGATCCCCTTCGCCTCTGTCACGCGGCACCTGTGGGGCGACCGGGAGAGCGGCGAAGTTGCCGATTGGATCTACGTGTCCAGCGACAAGATTCACGCTCTGGTGTTCGGCCTGCCGCCGCGCGGCTACTTCCGTCACAGCGATAGCTATCGCACGATCTTCGGGGCCGACGTGGCCTATCATGTGCTCAGCGGGATGATGGTGATCGCCAACCCGGAGACGGGCGAGGTGCAGCGCGTTTCGCCGGGCGCGACGGCCTTCTTCCGCCGCGACACCTGGCACCACGTCTTCAACTACAGCGACGAACCGCTGCGCGTGCTGGAGTTCTTCGCCCCGCCCCCTTCCACTGGCACCAGCGGCGCCTATGCCAGACAGAAGCCCCTGCTAACTACCATCCGCTACGGGCGTGACGACCTGCTGGGTCGCCTGCCGATGGATCGCGCTGCCGTTCGGGCGGCGAACACCCTGCACGTGGTTCGCGAAGACGAAGTCGTCTGGCGGCTGGAGGGCGATGGTTTCCCAACCCTGGTCGGCCTGATCGTGGCTACCGAGCATCTCACCGTCGGTAAGCTACATCTGCTGCCCGGCCAGAACAGCGGTTCGCTGGCGCATGGTGGCGACAAAGCCCTCTACGTCATCGCCGGCACGCTCCATGTGCGGATTTTCGATGGCCGGTGCCCTGATTGGTTCGAGATCGCGGCAGGGGACGGGTGCTATATCCCACAAGGCACGTCGCATGTGTGCTACAACATCGGCGATCGGCCGACCGTTGCGGCTTTCGGCGTGGCGCCGCGCTATCTATTGTGATGCACGCACGTGTGATGCACGCACGTGGGGCTGGCCGTGTGCCCATCCCTGCTCGCTGGTAACTGCCTACCCTTCTCCGGGAAGTGCGGTAAATTATCGCTATGGCTGAGCAACTGCCGGAGGTAGAAGTCCTGC
>JAIMBB010000055.1 GCA_023511655.1 Anaerolineae bacterium | reverse complement strand
CCTCATGAGGGTTGGATGTCCGGCATCTCCGCCTCAGTCGCTGCCTGCACCGGCGGTTCGTCGGCGGTGTTGTGGCCGGCGCTAAACTCCGCGATCAACTCTCGCCAGCGTTCGTCGAGGCCATCGTCGGTGACGCCGTAGAACACGGTCACTTTGCCGCCGGCATCGCGAATAGCCAGGTCGGAGCGCATCTTGCCTGCCCGCATCTCGCGCGCCAACACCGCCCGATCGCCGCGCCATTCGATCTCCTCCGGCCCGCTGGGATGGTCGGCAAACTGCGTGATGGCATAGTGCCACAGGTCGCGGGCGCTCTTCATCGTCACGTTGCGGATGACCGAGTTGTTGCGCAGGTCGCGCACCGTGAAGTACACCCCGCCGTTGCGCTCTTCCATAGCCAGCACCTGTACGCCGGTCTTGGGTGTGCCCGGCAGGGCCGCGGCGCCATTCTCCGAGGGCGGCTGAGCTGCGATCACCACAGGCGGAGCTTCTTCAGGTCGGGTGGAAGCCGGTTGGGTCAGGCCAGCCGGTGCCGGCCTTGGTTCGGGCTTGGATCTGTTACGCTGACTGCGCTGCGCGGACGAGGATGGCGGCTGTGGCTTGGCAGGTTGGCCCTGGGGAGGGCGTTGTTTTTGTTGCTGTGGCTGCTGAGGTTGCTGTTGGTGCGGCTTGCGTTGTTCGTGGGGGCGGCGTTCCTGCTGGTGCGGGCGCTGCTGGCCCTGTTGTTGCGGACGACGCTCGGGCTGTTGGGTCGGCGGGCGCTGCTCCGGCGGGCGCGGTTTCTCGTAACCACGTCGGGCAATGGCGACGATCTCGTCGCGCGTCGCCGGCCGGCTCTCCGCATCCTGGCGCACGAAGAACTGTCCACCATCCAACACATAGGGTGCGTCTGCCCCGCGCGGGACCTGCACGTGCAATACGTTGGCGCCATCCACCGCTCGTACCTGGACCGGCGCCAACAGCCGCGGAGCGATGCGTTTCTCTATCTCGGCGGCCAACTTTTGCATCGCGTCGTGCGCATCGGCCAGGCCGGCGACCTTCTTGCCGGCCTTCGCATCGCAGCCGATGAAAATGTTGCCACCGTCCCCATTGGCCATCGCGCAGACGTCGCGCAACACTGCCTCGAACCGGTCGCCGCGCTTGGGCAACGCGGGGTGGAAGGCAACCGTCGCGCCAGCGCCGCTCGTCCGCGCTTGCGCCAGCCGGTCGTCGGGTAGATCCAGCACGTCGAAGACCGGGCGCACGCGACCGAAGTCTTGGCTGAGGAATACGTTGCGCAAGGCTTCGAAGCTGACCTCGTCGAGCTGGATTTCCGTCGCGCGCTCGCCCACGCCCAGCCGCTTCGCATTCTCCTTCGAGACGGTCAGCCGGTGCGCGTCACTGCCCTGAATGGCGAACATGCGGCGCGGATATTCCGGTTTGATGCCGGTGAACAAATGCGCGCTCGAATAACGTCCTCGGTCGAGGTCGGTGAACTCGATGGCGTGCAGATGGGGATCTTGTGTGAAGGCGATGCGCGTTTGTCCACCCAGGTTAAGCCCTCGCATCGAGACGCCGTTGGACGAATTGGCGTGCGCGGCAATAGCAATGCCCCCCGCTTCGTCAATCGCCTCGTAGGCCTGCAACACATCACTGGTAGCTCCGGCCTCGGTCAGTCCCTTGTCCAGTGCATGGCCCGGCACGCGCAGATCCATCAACACGCGCTCGATGTCGCGCAGAGACTTATCGGGCGAGAAGATGCCGAGGATGTGAAACCCAAACGTGGCGGTAAATTCGAATCCCGGCAACACCAGAATCTTCTTCAGCAGCCGGCGATATTCATTCAGGCGCGCCAGCTCGTCGGGGCGAATGCGATCGAGCTTCTCGAGATATTCGAGGTGCTCGATCTCGTTCATCATGTTGCGATAGCCGTTCACCGTGTTGTGATCGGTGAAGGCAATGATGCTGAGGCCGCGTCGTTCGGCCTGCTTCAGGATGTCGAGGTAAGTCTTGTCCGGCTCCTCGTAATCGTGCGACGCGGGCGTGTGGATGTGCAGGTCCACCCGCTTCCAGGAGCCATCGGACAGCGAGGTGGTCGTCAGGCTATTCGCTTCCGGCTGGCTTTCGGCAGTTTTGCTCGCGCGGCCGTTGCGGCGCGCGGATGAGCTGCGAGCGGATTTGGTCTCGGTAGCTTTCGACTTGTTGGATTTGGCGTTCGTCGTTTTGGTCGTCTTAGCGCTTTCCGGCTCGTCCAATGACGCTGCAACGGTGGCTTCTTTCTTTCTGGCCATATAAAGCAATCACAAATATTCAACTCAAATTCAGGTGCCGGCACACTTTTTGCGAGAATTCAATCCCAAAATCAAACTTGCCGGCAAAACCTAGTATCCCAGCCGCATTCAACCTCAAGTAGATTAGTCGCTGCTGAGTGAGCGACATGCGGCTCTTCACAAGCATTATACATATCGCTTGTATGCTGCTTGTGTGCCAAGCATAGGTGTGGCGGCGTGGACGAGATTGCCGCGCCGTGCGGAACGGGAGAATGCCATGCGCACCAAAATCGTCTGCACCCTCGGTCCAGCAAGCGAAAGCGCAGAGGTCTTGCGCGGCATGATCCGCGCCGGCATGAGCGTGGCGCGGCTGAACTTCTCGCACGGCAGTCGAGCCGATCACGAGCGCCGCATTGCGACGGTTCGTCAGGTCGCCGCGGCGGAGCGAGCCGCCATCGCCCTGATGGGCGACCTGCAAGGCCCAAAGTTTCGCATCGGCCGGCTGACCAAACAAGGCATCGAGCTGCGGCGGGATCAACGGGTCGTCTTCAGCGACCATCCCGACAGCGAAGCTATCCCCCTGCCCCACACCGATCTGCTAGCTGCGATCCAGGTGGGGCAGCGTGTGTTAATTGATGACGGCGCAATCTCGCTGCGCGTGACGCAGCGGATTGACGAGACCACGATCGCATGCGAAGTGCTTAGCGGCGGGACGATCACCTCGAATAAAGGGGTGAGCGTGCCGGGGTTGAAGATCGCCACCTCGTCCCTCACGCCGAAGGATCGCGACGATGTGCAGTTTGCCATCGCGCAACGGATGGATGCCTTGGCGATGTCGTTCGTGCGCAGCGCCGACGACGTGCACGAACTGCGCCGGCTCATTCAAGATTCCGGCGGCGACCAACTCATCGTCGCCAAGATCGAGAGACCCGAAGCGATGGACGACCTGCCGGCCATCGTGCGCGCAAGCGACGCGGTCATGGTGGCCCGCGGCGACCTGGGCGTGGAAGCCGCGCCGGAGGAGGTGCCGTTCTATCAGAAGCGCATCATTCTGACCTGTCTGCGCGCCGGCAAGCCGGTGATCACCGCCACGCAGATGCTGCAAAGCATGATCACGTCGCCTCAGCCGACGCGCGCCGAAGCCAGCGACGTGGCGAATGCCGTGCTTGACGGGACCGACGCGGTCATGCTGAGTGGCGAGACCGCGGTGGGCGAATTCCCCATCCAGGCAGTGGAAGCCATGGCGCGCATTGCCGCGCGCGCCGAAGCAAGCATTATTTACCGACCGAGCGCGCTGCTGGCAGAAGTGCGCGACGCGTTAGCAGACGACGATGCCGACGCCGACCACAAGACCGACGCCATCACCACTGCCGCTGTGCGCATAGCCGAAACAATCGGGGCGAAAGCCATCGTATGCGCGTCGGCCTCTGGCTTCACGGCGCGCATGATCGCCCGGCACCGCCCCGCCGTGCCCATCGTGTGCCTGACGCCCTACGAACGCACCAAGCGCTATAGCGCGTTGATGTGGGGGGTGAGGGCAGTGATCACCGAAACGCGCAGGGTGGACGCGGACACCTTGTTCGAGGCGGCGTGCGACGCGGCGCAATGGCTGGGATGCGCGTCGCCGGGCGACGCGATCGTGGTGACGGCAGGCCTGCCGCTGGGCAGCGGCTCCGGCCACACCAATGTGATCCGGGTGATGGAAGTGAAGGAATAACTGGAGCGGCGCTACTCCAGCTCTTCCCGCTTCGGCGCGGGCTTCTTGGCCGGCCTGGGCTGGGGCGAAGCGCCGTTAGCGGTCGTGGCATTCGCGGGGAGGGAGGGCGACGGCTCTTCGACTTCCCCACCCGGTTGACCGTTCGGCTCGGGTCGCGAGGCGAGCGACGTCACTCTGTCCACCACGCCGCCGATGGCATCGCTCACCCGATCCAGCATGCTGGGCTTGGTGAGTTGGGGTTGTGCAGGCGTAGCAGCCATGACCTGCTGCGGATTGGGGCCGCCCACGCGCTTGGTCTGCGGCCTGGTCACCTTAGCCGACGGCATCTCCGGCGTCAATGTGTGGCCGCAATACGGGCACAGGTCCCAGGAGAGGTGCACGGCGCGGCCGCAATTCGGGCAGGCATTGCGCAGCTTGGTGTGACAGGATGGGCAGAACTGCATGTCGGAATCCACGCGCCGGCCGCACGTCGGGCAAAACTCCTGGTTCTCGATGCTCGCCAGCAGCGACTCCTCCTCCAGGGCGCGGACGTATTGCTCGCTGAGCGTCTCGCGTGGGCGCAGCATGAAATACACCAGAATGCCTGCGATTGGGATGACCCCCACCATCACGGTGGCGAGAATCTGCACGAAGGGATCGCGCGTGCGCGAGCGGATGTCGCGGAAGGTCCAGATCGTCATGCCGGCGAGCAGGGCAACGACGATGGCCCCGCACAGACTAACGGCCGCGACGATCAGGCTGCTAATGTTCTCGGTCATGGTGATAGGGGTGACGAGGTTCCGAAAGGCCCCTCGGTAATCCAGAGAATAAATTCCGCGTAGCGAGTGGCGATTATACTGCCCACACCGTGACCCACTCTGCTCCCAAGCTGCCGTCGAACGACGCCGAGCCAACCAAAGCAGGCGGTCGGCCGGAATATCGCACGCGCATCAGCGATATTCCGGAGGGCGAACGGCCGCGCGAGCGCTTCCGCGACATCGGCGCAACGGGCATGTCGCAACGCGAGCTGCTGGCCATCATCCTGCGCAGCGGCGCAGAAGGCGTGAGTGCACTGCGGCTGGCGGAGGAGGTGTTGCAGAAGTTCGGCGGGCTGAGCGGCGTGGCGCGCGCCAGCCTGGACGAGTTGCAACAGGTACATGGCATCGGCCCAGTCAAAGCCATCGAGATCAAAGCCGCGCTGGAGTTGGGCAGGCGCCTGGCGCTCAGCACACAGGATGCGCGCCCACAGGTGAGGACGCCGGCCGACGCAGCCCAATTGCTCATGCTCACCATGGGCTTGTTGGAGCAGGAGGAGGTGCGCACCTTGTTGCTGGACACGCGCAACCGCGTGATGGGCGCACCGATGATCTACCGGGGCAGCCTGAACGCCGCCAGCATGCGCGTGGGCGAGATCTTCCGCGAAGCCATTCGCAGCAACTGCGCCTCCATCATCGTGGCGCATAACCACCCTTCTGGTGATCCGTCGCCATCGGCTGAGGACATCGCCGTCACCCGCGCACTCGCCCAGGCCGGCAAGCTGCTGAACATCGAAGTGCTGGACCACATCATCGTCGCCCATAACCGCTACGTCAGCTTGAAAGAACGAGGGCTGGGGTTTGATTAGCGCTCGTCACCGCGAAGACACGAAGGCACAAAGCCGAACGAATCAATTTCTGCGCGTCTTCGCCCCTTCGTGGTTCATCGTCCTCGTCGCGTTCGCCATCCGCCTGTGGGCGCTGGGGGCACAAAGCCTGTGGTTCGACGAGGGCTGGTCGTGGCATCTGGCGCGCATGCCGCTGGCCGAGATGGCGCTCACCACGGCTGGCGACCGCAGCCCGCCGCTGTATTACGCGCTGCTGCATGCCTGGATCAGGCTGGCCGGTCAGTCGGAATTCGCCATGCGCTTCATCTCCGCCCTGGCCGACACGGCAACCGTGGCGCTGGTGATGGCGTTCGCCGGCGCTTTGTGGCGTGGTGGGCGGAATGTCGCGCCGGCAGTCTCGCTCATCGCCGGCGCCATCTATGCTGTTTGCCCGTTTGCGGTGTGGTATGCCCAGGAGACGCGCATGTACGCGCTGGTGGCGACGCTGTGCACGGCGTCGAGCTACGCGCTGTGGCGATGGCTGCGCGACGCCGACGGCGATCGCCCAGATCGCAGCGAGCCATCGGGCCGCCGGCCCGCAGTGCGCTCCCTCGTCGCTTCGGCGACGCTGCTGGGGCTGGCGATCTACAGCCATTACTACGCGATCTTCTTGCTGCCGGCCCACTTCCTCGTCGTGCTGATCGCATCCTGGAAAGGCAAACATTTTCAATTTTCAATTCTCAATTTTCAATTTCTGATTGCCGCCGTCTGCGTCGTCACCTCTCTCATCCCCTGGTTGCTGGTCGCATCCACCGGGTTCGCCTACGACGACGGCTTCTCCTTCCCGCTCAACACGATTGACGGCCGGCTGCTGGAGTGGGTGCGCAGCCTGGCCAGCGGCGGGTTGGCTCATCCGCTGCCCGCGGCATGGCCATGGCTGGTGGCAGGGGCGAGCGCGCTGGGCGTGGCCGGCTTCGCGATCAACCGCCGCTGGCGAGAACTTGCGCTCATGCTCGCGCTGATCATCGGCCCCCTGCTGGCTGCGACGATCGCCGTGCGGTTGGTCTATCCCTATCGCTCGGTGTTTCATCCCCGCTACCTGATCTACGTCGTGCCGACGGTCTGCATGTTATTTGGCGCGGCCGGAGCGCTCACCGTCGCTCACCGGTCATCGCTCGTCGCCCGTGCATCGCTCATCCTGCGTGTTTCGTCCTGCCTGTTGATCGGCGCGCTCTGGCTACCCTTGCTGGGCGCTTACTTCACCGACCCGGCTTTGTGGCGCGACGACACGCGCGGCGCCGTACAACACGTGGTTGAGGCCATCGAACCGGGCGACGTCGTCGTGATGTCGCGCGACAATTTCGCCGTGACATACTACTGGCCGTCGGAACAGGCATCGCTGCTCGTTGCCCTGCCACCCGGTTTACACGGCGTGCTGCAGAGCGACGAAGCCGTCATCGGCGCATTGAACAACCGGCAGCCGGAGCGCGTGCGGCTGATGCTATGGCAGGACGACGTGGTAGACCCGCAGAGATTCATCGAATCCACGTTGTGGCCGAACGGATACGAGATCGGCGAGTTCAACTTTGCCCGGATTCGCCTGCCGTTGTACCGGGTCGAGCGCCGGCCGATCGCGCGCGCCTCTTTCCAGGAAGCCAACATCACATTCGGCGAGCCTGGCCGCGACCGCCTCGTGCTTCGGCGTTATTGGCAGCCGAAACGCGCCACTGCCGGCGACTGGTTCTACGCCATTCTGGAATGGGAAGCGCAGCAGCCGATGAGCATGGACTACAAGGTGTTCGTTCACGTGGTCGGTGTGGATGGCCGGCCGGCATTCCAAAACGACAAGCTGCCGTTGAACGCGCTTTTGCCGATGACGCGCTGGCAGCCCGGCGAGGTGCTGCGCGACGCTCATGCCATGGTGGCGCCGGCCGATTTGCCGGCCGGCGTCTACCGCGTCGTGACTGGCGTGTATGATCCCGCCACCGGCCGACGTTTGCCCGCTTACAGCGGCGACCGCGAACTCGGCACCGCCGTGTCGCTGGGCACGGTGGCGGTGCAATCGCCGTGATCCTCAGATGCATGCGCATGGAGGCGAAAAGGGTGAACAAATTGAGGCGGCTTGCGCTGCAAGGGACGTGTGCGCTGCTTGTGGTCTGTGCATGCGCCGGCCACGCACGGCTCGTCGTGGGGCAATCGCAGGACAAATTGGAGGTGTTGGCCAAACTGAACGAGGCGCGCCGCAGCAATGGCCTGGCCCCTTTGGCCTGGAATCCGTTGCTGGACAACGCTGCCCAACGCCACAGCGACGACATGGCCAGCCAGGGCTTCGTGGACGAGACCGGCTCCGACGGTTCCTCGACGCGCCAGCGCATCGAAGCGGCGGGCTACGCGGCATGGCCCCGGCAACGGGTATGGGCAGAGAGCATCTACGCCGGACAGGGCTCCTTCGACGAAGCGCTCGACTTCTTTCTGAGCGACGAGGGCCAGCGGCGCATCGTGCTCAACCCAAAGCTGCGCGAGGCGGGCGTCGGCATCGCCCGGGACAACCTGCGCACCTATTGGACGCTGACGTTCGGCTCACAGCCCAATTTGCTGCCCGTCTTCATCAATGATGATGCGCCGGTGACGAACGAGCGACAAGTGGCGGTGATGCTGACGCAGGAAGAAGCCGTGCCTGCCGGCGACGCCAATGCCATCGGCCGGGTGATTGAGGTGCGCCTGAGCGACCGCCCCGACTTCGTCGGCGCGGAATGGCAACCGTGGGAGCGGCTGATTCCGTTTACGCTCTCGCGCCAGCGCGGCCGGCAAACCATCTATGTCGAGATGCGCGACGGCGCCGGCCGCACGACCATCGCGACCGACAGCATCGAGTACGATCCCGATGCTCGCGACACCGTTCGCCCCATCCCGCCCGGTGGCGAAGCCCCCTCACCGGAGCTGGCCGAGGCCGCGACGCCAGCGCCCACCCCAACCATTGAGACGGTCGCGCCTGGCGCCATGGCGGCTGGAGGACCAGTGGCAGTAGTCGTTACCCTGGCCCCAGAAGCGACGGCCACAACCAGGCCGGCGATGGCCGCGCCCTTGCAAGCGCCACAAGCGGTGATAGTCGTCGTGCCGCCGACCACCAGCCCTGATCCACAGGCTCTTTCAAGTGAATCGCCGATCACCACCACTGTCATCCTGGCGCCGACACCGGATGGGGCCACGCAACAATTCGTCGCCATCCAGACGGACATCCCGATCATGGAATGGCTCGTCCCGGTCTATCTGATCGCGCAGGCGAGCGTGATCGTGCTGGGGTTGTTCGCGCTGCTGCGCCGAAGGTAAACTCAAGAGCCGGGAGTCACGCCAGCGACATTCCCGTGCAAACCAATCATGGACCAACCTCTTACCATCGTCTCGACCGGCACATTCGGCGAAGCTTCGATTGCGTCCTTCATGGCAGCCGCGCCGAACGCGCGCTTTTATCAATTTCCGCGAGCCCAACCGAACGACATACCGGCCGACATCCTGGCCGAAGCCGACGTATACTACGCCTACAGCGATGCGCCCTCACGCGAAGCCGCGCCGAAGTTGAAATGGGTGCAGGCGAACTGGGCCGGCGTGGACACGACAGTCGGCGCGCCGCTCTTCGCATCTGGCAAGGTGATCCTCACCACCGGCGCGGGCATTCATGCGATCAACATGGGCGAATACGCCCTGATGATGATGCTGGCTCTGGCCCACAAGCTTCCCCAGGCTTTCAGGATGATGCAGGCCAGCGCCTGGAGCGACGATCGCGCGGCATTCATGCCGATGGAATTGCGCGGGGCGACGCTCGGTCTGGTGGGCTATGGCTGGATCGGCCGCGAGATCGCTCGACTGGCGCAAGCCTTCGGCATGCGCGTGATTGCATTGCGCCGGAGCGTCGGAGCGGAGCGGCAGCCGAGCGACGAGGCCGACGGCGTCGTCTTCGTTTCGCGCGATCAGCTCCCGGCGCTGCTGAGGCAGTCGGATTTCGTCGTAGTGGTGGCCCCGCTCACGCCGGAGACGCGACACATGCTTGATGCCGGCGCGCTGGCGCACATGAAGCCGGGAGCCTTTTTCGTCAACATTGGGCGCGGGGCAGTGGTGGACGAGCAAGCGCTGATCGCAGCGTTGTGGGAACGGCGCATCGCCGGCGCAGCGCTGGACGTGTTCGAGCAAGAGCCGCTGCCCGGCGACAGCCCACTGTGGGGACTGGCGGCCGAGGGTCGCGTCATCCTCACACCGCACATCGCCGGTCAAACGCCGCACTACGAGGCGCGAGCCGCGGCGCTGTTCGCGGAAAACCTGCGCCGCTTCATCAATGGTCAGCCGTTGATCAATCGAGTAGACTTCCAGCGAGGCTACTAGGTCGTGAAACTATCCATCATCATGCCGGTCTTCGACGAGGCCGGAACGATTGCCGAAATCCTTCAGCGCGTGTCCGACGTTCGGCTCGACCCGGTGGAGAAGGAAATCGTGCTGGTGGACGATTGTTCAAGGGATGAAACGCCGCGCATCCTGAAGGAACAGACGCACATCCCCAACCTTAAGATCATCACGCACGAAGTGAACGGGGGCAAGGGCGCTGCCATCCAGACCGCGCTCGAACACATGACGGGCGAGATCGTCATCATCCAGGATGCCGACCTGGAATACGATCCAAACGATTATGCCAAGTTGATCGCGCCGATTATCCGCGGCGAGGCGAAGGTGGTCTATGGCGTGCGCGACCTGGGCACGCAGAAGTGGTTCATGGCGCTGGGCAACCGCTTCGTCACTTTCGTCACCAACCTGCTCTACGGCGCGTCGCTGAAGGACATGGAGACGTGCTACAAGACCATGGCGCGCGAGGTGGTGCAGGGGTTGCGCCTGGAGTGCCGGCGGTTCGACGTGGAAGCAGAGATCACCGCCAAGATCCTGCGGCGCGGCTACCGCATCACCGAGGTGCCGATCAACTATCACGCCCGCTACGAGCAGAAGAAGCTCTCGCCTGCCGACGGCTGGCCAACGTTGAAGGCGCTGTGGAAGTATCGGAACTGGAAGGGCTAGCCATGTGCCGGCCGGGCGATGTGCGGAGTGAGACCTGAAGGGCTGTCAGATATCCGTGCATCTCAATGCAGCGCGGGAGGTTAGCCATCCAGCTCTTGCCGCGCAGCCTCCACATCCACCAACCGCGCCCCCGGCGCGATGTTTCCGACGACGGCATCGAACCCCAGCTCGCGCACGTGCGCGGCTACAGTCGGCGCATGTTGCTTGTGCGCCAACAACACCATCGTCGGGCCGGTGTCGGTGGAGAAATAGACGGGGATGCCTTGTGCGCGCAGGTCGTCGCACGTGCGAAACAGGGTGATGTTCTCCGGCTCCCAGGCGAACAGCTTGTGCTCGACGCCGCCGGTCATGGTGACGCCGTGCAGCGCGATGCTATCGGTCTCGGCCATTTGTGCCACGCTCAGCCAGTCGCCGGCCATCACGGCCTCGATGCAGCGCAGCACCTCATCGCGCCGGTTGCGCATCCAACACTTGAAGAACGGGCTGTTGGGCGCGTCGGCGTGGGCCGCCTCGGTCTTCAGACCAATGCGTGAGTCAATGGGTATGGTGATCAGGCGCATATCGGCCAGTTGATCGCGCGTGTCCAGACGCACGGCGAAGCTATCCTCGTGGGCGATGCCCGGATACGACATCCACAACGAGACGCCGCCGGTGGCCGCGCGGCACCCGCTGCCGGCCAACAGGCGCGACATGGCGCTGACGAAGCGCCAGTTTTGCACGGCTTCTTCGCCGAAGGCGGCGGCAATGGCGGCCATAGCCAGGGCTGCCGATCCGCTGGCGCTGGTGCCCAGCCCCTTGCCGGCGCGCAATGTGCCGCCGGCCACCACGTTGCGCGATCGCACACGCGCATGGCTCCTGATTGCGGCGATGTTGCGCACGGCGTTCAGGCTGTGCTTCACGCGCTCCAGGTCGCGGCCAGTCGCGCGTTGCCCGCCGATGATGGCCTCATCTTCGGCCAGGTCGGGATCGAATTCGACCAGCGTGATGGAATAGGCCGCATCGTTGGTGACCGAGATGCTGGGCAGGAACGCGATGCGCCACTCCCAGTCGGCCAGGCCATGATACTTGAGGATGCCTTGCATGGGATGCGCCTGGGCGGCGGCGACGCCGCGCGGGTTGCCGGGCCGGTCGAAGACCGGATAGGCCGGGAAAGTGATGCCGTGTCGGCCAAGCGCGTCGAGGATGTCGTCGTGCGCGGCGTGCATGAAACCGGCGATCTCTTTGAAGCCGCGAGGGATGTGCGTAGTCATCGCCGGTTACAACACTCCTTCTTCTGTCTCGCGGATCAGCCGATCCACGACTGCCTTCAAGTCGCCGGTCTCGCGGTAGGTCTGGAGCTGGCGATGAGCGCTGGTGCCTTCGGCCATGATCTTATAAGCGTATTCCACTTCCCGGCGGCTGCCCAGCTCGTCTACCACATCGCCAATGAACCACTCGATCATCTCGGTGACCAGCTCGCGGGCTGGCAGCTCCTCCTGCTTGCCGAAGTCAATCAATTTGCCATCCAGGCCGTAGCGCACAGCCCGCCACTTGTTCTCTTCGATCAGCGGCGATGAATACACCCGAAAAGTCAGGTTGCTGCGGCGCAACTTCCAGCACTTGTAGCAGATGGCCTGGTAAATGGCGGCAATGCACACCGCTTCGTCCACGCGCGTGCACACGTCGCACACGCGCATCTCCAGGGTGGGATATTTGTAGTTCGGACGCAAGTCCCACCAGATCTTGGTGCCGTCGGGGATGCTGTGGGTGCGCACCAGCGTGTCCACGTAGCGCTGGAATTCGGCGTAGGAGCCGAAGCGCGGCGCCGTGCCGGTGCGCGGGAAGTTGCGAAAGACCACGCTGCGATAGCTCATCAAGCCGGTGTTCTGACCAACCCAGAACGGAGAACTGGTGGACAGGCACAGGATGTGCGGCATCAGGTAGCGGGCCACGTTCATCACGTCAATCATCACCTCGGGATCCTCGATGCCGATGTGCACGTGCGTCCCGAAGATGAGCAACTGCTGAGCAAGGATCTGCATATCCTGTTTGACGCCGGCGTAGCGATCGAAGGGGGTGATTTCTTGCTGCGACCAGTTCGAGAACGGATGGGTGCCCGCGGCGGCGATCTTGAGGCCGTTGCGGGCGGCCAGCTCCATCACCCCGCGGCGCAGGCGCACCAGGTCGGCCCGCGCTTCGGCCGGCGTCTGACATACCTTGGTGCCGACCTCGACGATGGACTGGTGCAGCTCCGGCTTGATGTCAATCTCCATCAGCGTGCGCGTCTTGTCCTCGATCATCTGCGTGATATAGCTGCGCAGCTCGCGCGTCTGCGGGTCAATAATTTGATATTCCTCTTCAATCCCGATGTTGAAGCTGGGTTGTTTCATCGGCTGCCTCGCGTGTGGCGGATTGCGCATGCGGGACGCGCAACGCGCAGTCCGGGCCTATCTCTCTTCGATCACGAACGTCGGCACGGTGCTACCACCGCCGGCGGTCACATTCAACAGCGCTGCTGTTGAAAGCCGCGTCAGACAGCTCGACGCATATTCGCCGTACCAGATGTAAGGATTCGTGTCGAGCATGCGATCCATGATCTGGGTATGACCATCGGCATAGCTGGGGTACGGCTCGCCCGGCACGGTCACCCGTTGCTGGACGATGGTCGGGTTGGTCAACGCCTCTTGCAATGCGCGCTCCCATTCGTCCTGCGTCACCGTCCAGCCCAACACGATGCCCTTGCCGCCATACTCGTCGGCCGGCTTGAGCACGAACTGCTCGCGGTTCTGCGCGACGAAAGGCAACAAGTCCACGCGCTGGCCGCGATACACCGTAAAACGCTCGGCCACCACCCGTGTCCAGGGGATGAAACGTTCGATCGCCTGCAGCTCATCCTCGGTGAACAACTCACTGTTGGCCTCGTCGCTGATGACAGCGAAGCTGGTTTTGCGGTGCAGGATTTTGCAATGGAAGGGATTGACCATGCACACGGCCTGATCGTTGACCGCGCGCACGACGGGATGATCCATGCCGCCGCGCGAGATTAGCTCGGTGATCAGCACGCGCTTGTAGATGACGTTGGCCTGCAGGGGCGGGCCGGAATCGTGCGCCGGATAGGCATAGAATTTGCCGTCGCGATATTCGCACTCGCGCGGATCGGCGATCACGCATTCGTAGCCCTGCTCTTTGAAATACTGCTCGAACTGCAGGAACTCGCTGTAGGTGGGCACATCCTTCCAGTCGAGGATGCAGATGCGCATGCGCTCGCGCCCACCCCACTGACGATAGCTCTCGTTGAGGGCATGCAGCACATGGTGCTTGCCCGGCAGCGGCCGCACTTCGTAGCGACGCTCGAACTTGCGCATGATGGGCAAGGCGAACATGATGTCGCTCAGCGCGTCGTTGTAGCTGATGCCCGCTGGCGTCTCAGCGTTGTACTCGGTGAACTTGAGCTCGCCCGTCTCCGGCACGAAGAACGCATCCATGCGCGCGGTCGGGCTGCTGGCGCGATAGGGCATCGGTGCCCTGACTAGGCGCTCTTCCCAGTCGGCCAGCATGAACTGGGCCCGGAAGTCAGCGTCGCGCAGCGCGATGGTCTGCATTTTGGCAAAGGCCGGCATGACGGTGCTGATGGCGCGCTGCAAGAAGCGATACTGCTCGTGCGTCAGGAAGCGCGGCCGCAGCACCGTACACAACGGGCGTGTGCCGAAGAACAGGCCGCGGCGCTGCTGCTGCTCTTGCAGCAGCTCGTCGCTCGCCCGCGCCATCTCGTCATCCAGCAGGTCGTGATAAAGGGCTATGGCTTTCTTCAGCAGGTCGGTCATTTCCGGGAGTTCAGACCTGATAGGGCGTGCGCTGGGGATTCGGGCGCTTCGCCAGTGCGATGCACATGTCGGCCATCTTCTCCACGCACCAGCGATGGTATTCGTAGCCGCACGAGTTGATGTCCATATCCGGCGCGGGGTTCATGAAGTCAATCGCATAGGGCACGCCGTCGCGCACTGCCCACTCGACCGTGTTCATGTCGTAGCCCAGCGCGCGCACCAGGGTGAGCGAATCGCGGACGATGCGCTCATGCATCTCCGGCGTCAGGTCATGCTTGAGATAGCGGCGGTTCACCGGGTCGTATTTGGCCACGTAGACGTGCTCCTGCCCAATGCACATGCAGCGCAAATAGTTATCCCACTTGATGAACTCTTGCAACACCATGGTGAGCAAGCCGCTCTCGTTGTAGCGGGCGTACAGCTCGTCCATGGAATGCACCACGAACACACCCTTCCAACCGCCGCCATGCGCGTCTTTCAGCACCAGGGGGAATCCGCCCAGGTAATCCACATGCTCTGCCCACGGCACGGGATACACCAGGTTGCGCAGGCTTTCGTTGTGCACGATGCCCGGCACGTAATCCTTGTTCGGCAAGACCACCGTCTTGGGGCTGTGTATGCCAAGCCTGGTAGCCAGCGAGGCCTCGAAAAACTTGTCATCGGCCGTCCACATGAACGGGTTGTTCACCACATACGTGCCCTGCAACACCGCATTTTTGAGATACGACCGGTAATAGGGCACTTCGTGCGAGATGCGATCCACGATGACTGCATACTCGCATGGCGCGTTCATGCGCGTGCCCCCCAGCTTGGCGTATTCGGCGATGACCCCGGCATTGCGTTCGTTCACTTCTTCGATGAACGCCGGCGGCCATGACCACTCGCGGCCCACGATCACACCGATCTTTAGCATGAGTCCTCCAATTGTGAAATTGCTAATCGTGTCCTCCAATATACGTGTGCAACATACGCTTCCAGTAAGGCCAATCGTGCGACCAGCCATCCCACAAGCGCAGGGCGTTGCCGATGCCCTTGCCCCACAGCACGCCGCTCAGGCGTTCGCTCTCGTGGCGCAACGCATCGTCTCGGCCGGTGACCAGGATGATGTCCATGCGGCGCATCGCTTCCAGCCGTCCCCGATCGTGCTCGTGCTGAACGAAATCCATCGGGTTGTTAAAGTAGACGTTGTCGTCGCTGTAGCCGCCGGTGAAGCGCTTGATGTCGTACATGCCGCTCATGCCGATCACGCGCCCCACCAGGTGCGGGAACTTGAACGCGAAGCACGCAGCATGATACGCGCCGAAGCTGGCACCCAGCACGATCAGGAAGGGATTGTCGTTCTTGGCCCGCGACAGCGGCATCACCTCACTGACCAGGTAGTTCATGTACTGCGTTTGCCGCCAGCCGCGATGTCCGGGATGTGCGCCGTAGTTATACCAACTTTCGCTGTCCACGCTGTCCACGCAATAGACCTGCAGCCAGCCCTGAGCGATGTGATGACCGAGGCCATCTGGGCCGAACATGCCGCGGTCCTCCCATTCATAGAACCGGCCGCGCGAGGTCGGGAAGACCAACACACGCGCGCCGTGACGGCCGAACACCAGCAGCTCCATCTCCCGGCCCAGCGATGGACTCCACCACTTGTGATACTCGCGATTCATGTTTCAACTAGGGTCATGCCGACTGCGCGGCGCGATCCTGCGCGGCGCGATCCAGGGGTTGCCTGCGCACTCCTTTGCGTCTTCGCATTTTGAGGGCCAGATCCACGGCAGCGCCGGCGTGCACGGCGCCGGCGCCCTGCCGCTCCAGCGGCGCATCGTCCAGCGGCCTGGCCGTCTGAATCAGGATCTGCTTCACCTGCGCCGGCGTGAGCGACGGGTTGGCCTCCAGCATTTGTGCGACGACCGACGAGACGATGGCTGCCGAGAAAGACGTGCCGTCCACATGCTGATAGTGCGGGTGGATGAACTTCTGGTCGTTGATCCGCTGGCGCACGATCCGGCGTATCTCGTGCAAAGGTCTGCTCATCGTCTCTGCGCTGATGCGCTTGCGCGCTTCTTTGGTGCGCAGCAGGCGAGCCAGCTCGCGATCGGTGGCGCGCTCGATCTTCCATAGGAACTGGGCTTCGTTGTGCACCTTGGTGCGGGGCAACATGGGCGCGGCAACCCACTGGGCCGGAGCGATTACCTCCGGCTTGGTCGTGCCGCGGCCTCCTCGCCCGTAGTTCGAGTGATACAGCGTATGGCGCGCGCGGTCGAGTGAGTTGTGGTCATTCAGCCCGCCAACCGTAATGGCGGATGGCGCGCTGGCCGGAGACATGACGCGCGGGGCGCCGCTGTTGCCGGCGGCGCATACTACCACTATCCCGCGCGCCACAGCTTCTTCCACCAGCACGTCGAGCGGCGTGAGCTTACCGTTGGTCGGGTGATCGCCTCCCAGCGAGATATTGACCACGCGCACATCGAACCGCTGAGCGTTGTCCAACACCCAGCGCAGGGCGCGCTGGATATCCTGATCGCGGATGCGGCGGTTGTGCAGATTGCCGGTCTTCACCAGCACCAGGCGCGCATCGGGCGCCAGGCCCGCGTAGCGATACATGCTCATGAAACCATTGCCGGCGCAGGCGCACGAAGTCATCGTGCCGTGCCAGCTCGACAGATGCGGGATGCTGAACCCCACGCCTTCGCGAATGGGTTGATCCTCCGCCGGATCGCCGCGCGCGTCCACGAAATAGGCGATGCGATTGGTCGGCTGCGTCAGGTCGGGATGCGGATAAAAACCGGAATCGAGGAAGGCGATGGTGATGCCCTTGCCCGTGTATTGCGTGCTGGCGCACATGCGCAGCGGCGTCGGCAAGACGAGTTCGACGTCTTCCAGATCGTTAATGAAGGGCAATTGCATTGGCTGGCGAAAATACCACAGACTGCCCCGGCCGGGTAATATTCAGCTCACATGAACCTCCCCCGAACCGCGGTCGCGCTGGCATTGGCAGCGACCCTGGCACATCCGACAAGCCGGCCGGCGAGTGCGCATTCCACCCTTGCCTGGCAGGAACGGTGCCCCGATAGCGAATTCGCCTGCATCCGCTTGCAGGTGCCGCTCGACCATTTCGGCACCTCGCCCCATGCGGCGGAGCGCATCGAAGTGGTCTTCGGCGTTTTGCCGGCGCGCGACCGCTCGAAGCGCAAAGGCCTGTTCGTCACCGCGGTCGGCGGGCCGGGCGCTTCCGGCCTGCAGGCCGCCGACGCATATGCCGCCACGTTCGACGAGGCCATCCGCGATGCCTTCGACGTGGTGTTCTTTGACCAACGCGGCATCGGGTTGTCGGGCCATCTCGACTGCGCAGAGGCCACGGCAACCTATTACCAAACTGACGGCCGCAGCCGCACTCCACAACAAGAGCGCGCGCTTATCAACGCAGCGCGCCGGTTCGTGGAGGATTGTCTGAAGTCGCTGCCTCCCCCCGAAGTGTTGCAGTTCTACAACACCCGTCAAGCCGTTGAAGACCTGGAAGCCTTTCGCAGGCTGGTCGGCGCAGAACGCATCTGGCTGTACGGCGAGAGCTACGGCACGCAGTTCGCACAATGGTATGCCGCCGCGCATCCCGATCGCGTGGCCGGCCTGATCCTGGACGGCGCGGTAGACCTTACCCTGGATGGCATCCAGTTCGCATTCGACACGACGCGCGCTTTCAACGATGCGTTGGTGATGACGCTGGCGGCTTGCGATGCCGTGCCGGCTTGCCGGCGCGATGTGGGTGGCGATGCAGTTCGGGCCTACGACCGACTAGCCGGCAAACTCGATCGGACGCCGGTCACTTTTCAATTTCCCCTGCCCGACGGCGCATCCGTCGAGCGCACCCTCGGACCGTCGGAGCTGGAGACGGCAGCGGCCGGCTTCCTCTACACGGAAGGCGAGCGCATGCTGTTGCAGCGGGCCATAGCTTCGGCGACGGCCAGCGACTTCGTGCCGCTGGCCCGCCTGTTCTATGCTGCATTGGGGATAGACCCGGCTACGCTTAGCCCGCTTCCATCGTCGTCCGACTATTCCGACGCAGCCTACTACGTCTTCACCTGCAACGACTATCGCTACTTCGACGGGGCAGCGGACGCGCGCGCCCGCGCCTACCTCCAGGCCGGCGATCGGATGGAGCGCCAGGTGCCACGCATGCAATCCGTCTTCTATGGCGACCTGCCGTGCGCCTTCTGGCCACAGCAGGCTGCGCCAGCTGTATATGACCCACGCCCCGCCAGGCAGATTCCGACCCTCATCCTGGGAGCGACGGCTGACCCGGCTACCCCGGTCCAGCAGGGGCGCGCCATCGCCCGTCGCCTCGACAACGCCCGCCTCATCATCACCCAGAGCGGTGCGCACGTCACGTTCAACCGCGGCAACGCCTGTCCCGATCATCTGGTCACGCAGTTCCTGGTGGCCGGCGAGCTGCCCCACAAGGCCGAGACTCGCTGCGACGGTGCAATCGCTGACGACTACGCGCCGATCGCGCCCGCCGATGCGCAGCGCTTCGCAGACGTGCTCGAAGCGCTGCGCTCCTTCGAGGTTGAATTGCGCCATCTGCCCGAGTATTACTACTGGGACGGTGCAGACGAGCAAGCCACCGGCTGTACGCGGGGTGGGGACGCGCGGTTCATGCCGGCGGAAGCGCCGGAGCGCGCAACGCAATTCACCTGGTCCGCCTGCGCCTTTTCGGAGGGCTTCGTGGTGAGCGGGGCCGGCCTGCACGACCCGGAGCGCGATCGCTTCACGATGGACGTGCGCGTGAGCGGCTATCGCGCCGGCGCGTTGAGCTACGTGCGGCAGGGCGAGTCCATCCGCGTGACCGGCCTGCTCGACAACCAAAGGCTCGATCTGCAGCGAGGGTGAGCGTTGCGCCTTCGTTGGCAAGTCGGCCGACCTGCCAGAGCAGGGATTGATCTACCGCGTCGCTACCGTATCAACTCATGCAGCCACGAAGCCAGCTGGTAATACATGGGCAGGCCGATCAGCAAGTTGAACGGGAAGGTGATGCCGAGCGAGCTGGTCAGGTAGATGCTGGGGTTGGCCTGTGGCAGCGCGGCGCGCACGGCCGCCGGCGCGTCTATGTACGAGGCGCTGGCGGTGATCGCCCCCAGCACAAAACTGCCGCTGACCGACAAACCGGCCAGCGTGCCCAGCACGATGCCGAGGATGCCGTTGAAGATCGGCATGCCGACGCCGAAGGCCAGCAGGCGCGGCCCCAGGCGGAAGAACTCGCGTAGCTGACGGGCGGCCACCATGCCCATCTCCAGCAGAAACAGGGTGAGCACGCCGCGGAAGGCATCCTCGAAGAAGGGCTTGATCGGCCGGAACCCCGGCTCGCCGATGGTGTATCCGATGAACAGCCCGCCCAACAGCAAGATGACGCTGCGCCCGCGCAGGGTATCAACGACGATCTCGCGGATCGGCACAGCAGCGTTGGTCTGGCTGCGGCGCATCCGCCACCGGGCGATGAAGAGCGCGACCAGAATTCCCCACTCCATCAGGCTGACCAGCACCGGCATGAAGGGCTCGGCCGAGTTGCCCAGCTTGCCGGCCAGGGAGAGCGCAGCGAGAAAAGTCACCGACGACACCGATCCATACAGCGCGGCGATGCCTGCGGCGTTGGGAACGTCGAGGCGAATGAACCGGCGCGCCAGGAAGTAACATGCCGACGGCACGAAGATCACCAGCACCAGCGTCACCAATACCGGCTTCCAGATCGCGCCGAACCCGACCGCCGACAGCTCGGTGCCGCCCTTCAACGCGATCGAAAACACCAGGTAGATGGAAATAGCGTCTAGCACCGGCTGCGGAAATTCAAGTTCGCTCTTGATCAACGTGGCGGCCATCCCGACGAGAAAGGCCAAGACGAGAGGAGAGAGGAAGCTGGTTCGGATGATCTCAAATGTGTCCATGGCGTCGTTGATTCTCGGTTGCAGACAGAATCCTTGATGGCTTATCGGCGCACAGGGGGCAGTGCGGAGAGCCCCGACCGAGCTAACCGGCCGGATTTCGGAAGGCCCTCGTGGAGATCGCCGGCGGCGCGGCCACGGTAGCAAGCGCATTTCGAGGCTCGCAGCCGTGCAGCGCCGGACACCCCTGTCTCGCGCCGGATCTATCCCGCCCGAATCTATCCTGGATGGGCAGGCCTTACTTCCCGGCGACCGCTATCCTGGGCGCGCGTTGCTTCGTCCCCCACAGGTCGCGCTCGAACCACGCCACCACCAGCGGCACGGCGATGAAGATGGACGAATACGTCCCGGCGAACATGCCGACCAGCAGCACGGCGACGAACTGCTTGATGCTGGCGCCGCCGAACAACAACAACGCCGTCAGCACCATGATGTTGATCAGCGAAGTGGTGAGCGAGCGATTGAGCGTCTCCAACAGGCTGCGCGTGACGATCGTCTCGAACGGCTCGCCCTGCCGGCGGGCGAGGTTCTCGCGAATGCGGTCGTACACCACGATCGTATCCTGGATCGAGAAGCCAAGCACGGTGAGCATGGCGGTGAGGAACAGCGCGTCAATCTCCCAGTTGAACAACGCGGAGAAGATGGCTGTGATCCCCGCGGCGATCGAGATGTCGTGGATGAGCGCAGCGATGGCGCACACGCTGTAGCGAAAGGCGTGCTCGGCCTTGCGGAACGACCACCAGATGAACAACAGGATGGCCACGGTCGCGGTGACCACCGCCACCAGCGCCGCCTGGGTGACTTGCGCGGCCACCGTCGGGCTGACGGACTGCACCTGCGTGCTGTTTTCGTCGAGCGGCGCCACGCCGGCCAGCGCGTTGCGAATCTCCTGGGCGCGTTGCCCCTCGATGAACACCGTGCGCACCTGCCAGATGTTCTCGGCCGGATCGCCCAGCCGGGTGATGGCGGGGTTGGTGATGCCGAACGACTGGAAGACGCTGCGGATTTGATCCTCGCTGATGGGTTGCGTGAACTTCAACTCGAAACGGTTGCCCGGCAGGAAGTCCACGCTCAACCGCCACGGCGTATGGGTTGGCAACGTGATGACGTTATAGATCATCGCCAGCACACCCAGGGCAATCACCAACAGCGAGAGGATGAAGTAATAGCGGCGATTCTCGACAATGCGGAAGATGTCGAACATTCAGACCCCCAACAGCGCGGTGCGGCGCGCTTCGATCGTCTCGGCCTGCTCGCTGAACGTCAGGCGCATCAGCGTGCGGGTGACAAACATGGCCGAAAACAGGCTGACCAGGATGCCGAGCGACAGCGTGATGGCGAAACCGCGCACTGCGCTGGCGCCGAACGTATTGCCGAACACGAACAGGATGGCACAGGTGATCAGCGTGCTGATGTTGGCGTCGCGGATCGAAGGCCAGGCACGCTGGAAAGCAGCTTCGACCGCGCCGCGCATGGTGCGGCCGCCGCGCAGCTCCTCCCGGAAGCGCTCGAAGATCAACACGTTGGCATCCACCGCCGCCGCGACCGAAAGCAGGAAGCCGGCGATGCCGGGCAGCGTCAACGTGACCGGGATCAACACGAACAAAGCCAACGAAGCCGTCATGAAGAACACCAGCGAGGCCGCCGAGAGCGCGCCGGGCAGGCGGTAGCGCGTGATCATGAAGGCGATCATCGCGATCAGCGCAATGACGCCCGCGATCAGGCTGCGCCGGATCGAATCGGCCCCCAACGTCGCGCCGATGTCGCGCGTGGTCTCGATGGTGAGCGGCACCGGCAGCGAACCGTAGCTCAGCACTAGCGCCAGGTTAGTGGCGCTTTCGCGTGTGAAGCTGCCGCTGATGGTGCCGTCGGCGCTCAATACGGCCCGAATGGTGGGACACGAGATCACGCGTTGATCCAGCACGATGCACATGGCCTGATTCAGCTTTTCGCTGGTGTAACGCTGAAAGTCGCCCTGAAATTGCGGCTTGATGGCGAAGCTGACGATGTGGCGGCCCAGGTTGTCGAGCCCTGGCGTGGCCGATTGCAAAATTTCGCCGGTGAAGGCAGTGTCGTAGACC
>JAIMBB010000054.1 GCA_023511655.1 Anaerolineae bacterium | reverse complement strand
GATGTCGTAGGCGCGCTTGCAGATTTCGATCTTGCGTTCGAAGGTATCGGCCTGGCCGCGCTCATCGAAGGCCATCACCACCACGCCGGCGCCGAAGCGCTTGATGATCTCGGCGTGATGTTTGAAGGCTGCCGGGCCCTCCTTCAGCGAGATCGAGTTGACGATGCACTTGCCCTGCACACACTTCAGCCCGGCTTCGATCACGCTCCACTTCGAGCTGTCAATCATGATCGGCACGCGGGCGATGTCCGGCTCGGCCATCAACAAGTTCAAGAAACGCGTCATGCACGCTTCGCCGTCCAGCATGCCTTCGTCGAAGTTCACGTCCAGGATGTTGGCGCCATTCTCCACCTGCTGGCGGGCGATGCCCAGCGCTTCCTCGAATTTGCCTTCCCTGATCAGGCGGGCGAACTTTGGCGAGCCGGTCACATTGGTGCGCTCGCCGATCATCAGGAAGTTGGACGCGCTCGCTTGCTGTGCCGACTCCCCGCTCTGCACTCCCGGCCTGCCACTCCCAGCCGACGAATCGGACGCAGGAAGTCGGGCGTCAACCTCTAGCAACTCCAACCCGCTGAAATACGTGCGCGCCGTTGGGCGATTGCGCACGTGCGGCCGGGCGCCTTTGATCGCTTCGCGGACGGCAGCGATGTGTTCGGGGGTCGTGCCGCAGCAACCGCCCAGGACGTTCACCCAGCCTTCCTGGGCGAACTCGCCGACGGCGTCGGCGAACCTGACCGGCGTCATGTCGTAGCCGCCGAAGGCGTTGGGCAGGCCGGCGTTGGGGTAACACGACACGTAGGTTTGCGTGGTGCGCGCCATTGCCTCGACATAGGGTCGCATCTCGTCCGGCCCCAGCGCGCAGTTGAGGCCGATGCTGAGCAGCGGCGCGCGATGAACGCTGGCCCAGAACGCCTCAACCGTCTGGCCGCTCAGCGTGCGGCCGCTTTGATCGGTGATCGTCACGCTGGCCATGATGGGCACGCGCCGCGCGCCTTCGGCAAATAGCTTTTGGATGGCGAACAGAGCCGCTTTGAGGTTCAGCGTGTCGAAAGTGGTCTCCGGCAGCAGCAGGTCCACCCCACCCTCGATCAGCGCTTTGGCCTGGTCGTAATAGGCCTGCATCACTTGATCGAAAGTGACGGCGCGAAAGCCGGGGTCATTCACGTCGGGGCTAAGCGAGAGCGTGCGGTTCATCGGCCCCAGCGCTCCGGCCACGTAGCGCGGGTGTGCGGGGTCGCGCAGCGTAAATTCATCAGCCGCTTGCCGCGCCAATCGCGCCGCTGCCAGGTTGATCTCGCGGATCAGCGCCGGATCGGTCATCTCGAAGTCGGCCATGCTGATGGCCTGCGCGTTAAAGGTGTTGGTCTCGATGATGTCCGCGCCGGCTTCCAGATATTGGCGGTGGATGTCGAGGATAATGTCTGGGCGGGTCAGGTTAAGGGCCTCGTTGTTGTTCTTCAGCTCGACCGGATGATCCTGAAAGCGCTCGCCGCGATAGTCTTCCTCGCCCAGGCCATGGCGTTGGATCATCGTGCCCATCGCACCGTCCAGCAACAGGATGCGGCGTTCCAGGAGTTCGGTAATGGGCGGCGTGTGTGTGAATGGCTGGTCCATACTCGCTCGACGGGCAATGATGGTTCAGGCGTGATCAGATGCCGAACTGCTTGATGAATTCAAAGTAGCCTCGGCGCCCCAGCTCTTTGTTCCACAGGTCAATGGATCGGCGGATGCGCTTCAAACAAGCCACGATTTCCTCGCTCGTCAGCGCCTCGGACTCCGGGATCTGTATCTCGTTCCCTTCCTCGTCTTCCAGAGCAGATTCACGGCCCAGTCGCCACTCGCAGATGCTGCGCACGGCAGCATAGGCGAAACGTGCACTATCGTTCATGCGAATATTCGGCTCCGGGCGTCCCCTCATCTCGGCCTGATAGCAGCGAATAAGGGCATCCACCGCCGTCCGAGCATCGTAATCCGTCAAGTTCTCGTCTTGGCGATAGACGCCGGCCAGCACAGCTTCGATGTCCTGCAAGACGTCAAGATACTCGTCCTCGAAACTGTCTCCCATGGCGCAGCATTCTAAGCCCGCCTGCCAGGCGGGTAGCCGCGATTGTCCAAGGTGCGCTGCTGCGGCAGACAGCCGGCCGCAGCTTCGACCCTGAAACTTCATCAGCGGTTATCTTCGATATATGCCTGTATGATGCTGGCGAAATCCGGGTCGGCCTGCATGCCGAGCGAGCGGCCGAGCGTCGCTGTGAAGGCAGCCGGCCAGCTCGACACAATCCGTTCGATAGTTTCGTCACGCTGAAACTTTACGCGAGCTGCCACTGCGTCTCCGGCGATCTTGCGCAGCGCCTGCACCATCTCGCCCACGCTCACGCTCAACCCGGGCACGTTGACCGAGCGGGTGTGGCCGAAGCACGTGGCGGGCAACTCGTGCGCCAGGATCAAGTTCTCGATGGCCCGGCGTGGGGAAAGCAACCAGACGCGCAGGCCCGGTTCGACGGGGCAGATCGCCTCGACGCCGTTCAGTGGCTCGCGGATGATGCTGCTGAGGAACGAAGACGCCGCCTTGTTCGGCTTGCCCGGTCGCACGCAAATCGTCGGCAAGCGCAAGGCGCGACCGTCAATGAATCCCTTGCGGCTCATGTCGTTCAGCAGCAGCTCGCCGATAGCCTTCTGCGCGCCGTAGCTGCTCTGGGGAGTGAGCGGCCATTCATCCGGCACCGGGTCGGGCAACGGGCCGCCAAACACGGCGAGCGAGCTGGTGAAGACCACCCTGGGCGGATGGGGCAGGTTGCGACACGCCTCCAGCAAAGCGCGCGTGCCATCCACGTTCACCCGCATGCCGAGGTCGAAATCCTGCTCGGCCTCGCCGCTGACGACGGCTGCCAGGTGGAATATGCTGTCGGTATCGTTGCCAAGCGCTGCGCGAACATCATCGCTGTTCGCGATATCGCCCACCACCGATTCGACGCGCGAGTCGTTGGGCGCGATTTGCACCACATCGAACAAGCGGATGCGTTGAATGGGGCGCAATTGCCCACCTGCATCGCTCAGCGCACCACGCCTAAGCAACGCGCCACACAGCTTATGACCCAAAAAGCCGGCCCCGCCGGTGATCAACACGTTCATAGTCGGGGAAGTGTAGTGCAGTGCGGCTCACTTCGGCTCATCCAAGCTTGCTCTCAGCCTTGATTCAGGAACGACTCACGGCACACCCGCAGACTTACATCCAGTTCGGTTCATGCGCGCTCTCACCGTTCTGATCGTCGAAGATGATCCGAAAGCGGCGCAGATGTTGCAGCGCACGCTTTCGTATGAGGGATACCGCGTGGTGAACGCGCGCGACGGACGCGAGGCACTGGATCAGGCTCGCGATCACGCCCCCGACCTGGTCGTGCTCGATTGGAATATCCCAGCGCTGGACGGCCTCAGCGTGCTGGAGCGCCTGCGCAACGCGGACGGGATGCCGGTGCTCATGCTGACCGGCCGGGCCGGGATCGGCGACAAAGTGCGCGCGCTTCTCACCGGCGCAGATGACTATCTGGTCAAGCCATTCGCCCCCGAAGAGTTTGTCGCGCGCGTGCGAGCTTTGTTACGGCGCGCCGGCGATGCCCGACACGATCGGCCAATGGGCTTTGCCGACCTCATCCTGGACCCGCGCACAGGCGAGGTGCGGCGAGGTGAGCGGATCGTCTCTCTCTCGCCGCGCGAATTCGACCTGCTCGCCTATTTCATGCAGCGACCGCGCCAGGTCCTCAGGCGTGAGCAGATCTTACGAGACGTGTGGGGCAACCATTTCGACGATCGAAGCGGCGTTTTGGACGTCTACATCGGCTACCTGCGCGCCAAGCTCGAACAGGAGGGCGAACCGCGCCTCATCCACACCATGCGCCATGTAGGCTATGTGCTGAGAGAACCGTAAATGTCGCTGCGACTCCGTCTGGCCGTCCTGCTCACCGCCGTGCTCGGCGTTGCGCTCCTGGCGTTCGGCGCGGGCGCGCAGTTCGCCGTTGACCACTTCGCGCGCGAGGCAATGAGCCGTGCCTTGGCGCAGGAAGCCCACCAGCTCATCACCGCGCACGGCCCGCAACGCGATTCGATCGCCCAGGACGATCCGGAGATGGGAGCTGCGCGGTTGGCGCGCGTGGAGATGTTCCAACCAGGATGTCCGCCCATCCGAATTGCCGGCCACCTGCGCCGCCTGGTGGACGCGGGCGCGGTTCTGCCCTTGAGCGAAGCGGGCCTGGACGCGCTGCAGCGTGGCCAGCCCTGGATCGAAATCACTGCGCTTTCGGAGTTCGAAGGCGACCTGCACATGATTTACAACCAACCCATCATCGAAAATGAACGCTGGGTCGGCCTGGCACAAATCGCGCGTTCGATGGCCGATCACCACCACTCGCTGCGCACGCTGCGCGATGGGTTGCTTCTTGCAGGCGGCCTGGCGATGGCGACTGCCTTCGGGCTGATGTGGCTCCTGACAGGGCGCGCCTTGCACCCGCTCGCGCGCATCACCGCGGCTCTTCAAACGATGCGCACATCGCATGACTTCGACCACTCGCTGCGGCAAGAGGCACGTCGCTCAGATGAGGTCGGCCGTTTGGCGGCCGCGCTGGATGCGGCGCTCGAGGCGCTGCGGTCGGCTCACCGGCAAGCCGAACGCGCCCTGGCGGCTCAGCAGGCAGTGATGGCCGATGTGTCGCACGAGCTGCGCACGCCGCTGACCACCGTGCGTGGCAACCTCGGGTTGCTTCAGCTCGCCCCGTCGCTGTCGGAGGCCGAGCGCGATGCCGTGCTGCGCGATGCCGTAGACGAGATCGAACGGATGTCCCGACTGGTCAACAAGCTGTTATCGCTGGCGAACCTGGACGCGAACAGAGCGCCTGAGCTGCCGCTGTCAGCCGTGGCGCTCACTCCGCTCATCACCGCCGCGACGCGTCAAGCGATGTCGCTGGCGCCCGGTTGCGCGATCTTCCTGGGCAGAACCTTGCGATCGGCCGACTCCTGCGAGGACATCGTCGCCATTGGCAATGCCGATGCGCTGCACCAGGTGCTGATGATCTTGCTCGACAACGCCATCAAGTTCACGCCGCCCGAGGGACACATCGTGCTCGACCTGAATGCGGACGAGGACATGGCTCACATTCACGTGCGCGACACCGGCGTCGGCATCCCATTCGAAGATCAGCCGCACATCTTCGATCGCTTCTACCGCGCTGAGAATCGCGAGGTTGCGCCCTCCGTCCGTGGCTACGGCCTCGGCCTGGCGATCGCCAAGTCGCTCGTCGAAGCACAAGGCGGGACGATTCGTGTGGTCAGCGAGCCGGGGCGCGGCAGCACGTTCACCGTGTCGCTGCGGCTGGCGCATGGGCATCGGCCGTCCGACCGCCTCGCCTGATAAACTCTTCTTCACACTCGCGAAGGAAGATTACGCATCGGACGACAAGGACCGCTTGATTGGTAGGCACGGCTTTCTCGGCGAGTGAGATTCACTCCGCAGACGCCTGGTCGTGTCTACCTCCGGCAATGCTATCGAGTCTTGAATTAATCATGACCGCTGCCAAGATCGTCATGCCCGCGCAGGCGGGCATCCAGGGTGCCGCGAATGACTGGATTCCCGCTTTCGCGGGTATGACGTTGCAGGTTTTCATAAACGGACATGATTTTGTCAACGCTCAGTAAATCGCAACCATGAACAAGCACGATATCGAACTCTTGATTGATTACAACTACTGGGCCAACCAGCGCATCCTCGATCGGGCGGCCAAGGTGAGCGCGGCGGAGCTCGTCGCACCGCAGCCGCCCGGCTTCAGCGCCGGCAGCCTGCACCGCACGCTGGTACATATCCTGAGCAGCGAATGGGCCTGGCGCATGCGCCTGCAACACGGCGTGTCGCCCGGCGCGGCGCTGAGCGCGGTCGAATTTCCCACCCTGTCCGCGCTCATCCTGCGCTGGAACAGCGAAGAACAACGCATGCGCGAATACATCGCCAGCCTGAGCGACGGCGACCTGGCGCGCGTGATGACTTACACAACCATCGCCAATCCGCAGGAACGCCAGCACACCGTGGAACATTGCCTGACGCACATGGTCTTCCACGGCATGCAACATCGCAGCGAGGCTGCGGCGATGCTCACCAACTTTGGACACTCACCGGGCAACATTGACGTGATCTATTACCTCATCGAGAAGGGGATGACGTGATCTCGGGCCAGGGGCGCAAGGCAAGGAAGGCTACTGTTCCGCGCCGAACCAACGCGCGTAGATGTCTTGATAGCTGCCGTCCTCAACGATGCGCAGCAAGGCGCGATTGATCTCTTCGCGCAGTGGGCTGCCTTCTGGCAGAGCGATGCCGTATTTCTCGTTGTTGAACGGCAGGCCGACGATCTTCACCTTGTCGCGCCCGTCGTGATTGGCGTAGTAGCGCAACATGGGTGAGTCGTACACAATGGCCTGCACCTGGCCTCGTTCGAGCGCGTCGTAGGCATCCTCGATGCTCTGCACGCGCCGATGCGCGATGTTGCGCGAAGTGAGAAAGCGCGCAGCCGTGCTGCCGTCAACCGTGATGACAGACCTGCCCGGCAGGTCATTCACCGAGGCGATGCTGCCGCGCAGGTTTTGCAGCGTGAGATTGGACGTCATCACTGCTGTGAAGTGCGCGATCAAGAAGATAGCGGAGAACATCCACAATACGGCGACGATGCGGCCCAGCGCCGATCGCGGATTGACCTCGCCGGAACCGGAGGACAGCGTAGACGTCGCCCACCACAGGCTTTCCCACAAGCCGCGCAGATATGGCCTAGGAAAGTCCTCGGAATTTCTGCGGCGTTCGATCAACCAGATCAGGTTGGCGGTCACGAAGATGGTGACAGCCATCAGCCCGATCACTTGCAGCAGCGCAGGCGAGAAAAGCTGCTCGAGCACATCGGTGATGCGCACACCCTCATCTATCCGGGTCATGATCTGCAGGCCGGCGTCAAAATAGGGCTGCGAGAAATCCACGGCTGTTTCTCGCTCGCTGGTGATGCTGATGCCAGTGATGGCAACGTCGGCGCCGCCCGTCGCGACTGCTTCCAACTGCTGCTGAACCGTCTCCACCTTCACGAAGTCATATCGAAGCGCCAATTGACGAGCGATCGCATCCCACAGTTCGATGCTGAACCCTTCGTAGCGGCCGTCGCCGGAGATGATGACGAACGGCGTTAGCGGTTTGACCACCACGCGCAATCGCCCCGACTCGGCCTGCGCCGACGACGGCGCAGGCAAACCAGCGACAAGCGCCGCCAGCACCAGCGCCAAACCGAGCCCGATGCTGGTGTTGAGAAGATGGTGATGGTTCATCGTTAAATGATTCCCGTTGCCGCGGCACCTTCGAACTGCGACAGGAACGGAGTTTTAATCGGCAAACTGGCGAGCGAACGTCCGCATGCGCACGTGCCCGATGTTCATCTCGGTCGCGCCGTGCTCGACCAGATCGGCCAAAGCGCGCCCGATGCCCGCGCCGAATTTGAAGCCGTGCCCGCTGCATGATGAGCAGATTACCACGTTATCGAAGTCAGGTGCGAAGTCAATCACAAAGTTCTGATCTGGCGTTGTGGTATAGAGGCAGGCCGTAGGCTCAAACGGCGCGCCGGCGGCATCCGGCAGGTGCTCGCGGACGTAGGCCCACACGCGCTGGGTGGCTTCATCGCGCGGCTGGCGCGGTATGTCAGGATCAATGAAATGCCCCTCGTGATGAAAGCCAACCTTGACACCTGGCGTATCTATGATGGGGAAGCCATAGCCGGTGATCGGGCTGCGCCAGTGGATGAAGATCGGGAAGCGATCGCGCCGGAAGCTTTCGGCGTTGCGCAGCGGCGTGAAGTACGTCACCTGCTCCTGCTCGATTTGCACAGGCAATTGCACACCGACAAAGCGGATCAGTTCGTTGATCCACGCACCGCCGGTGATGATCAGGTGGTTGGCGCGATAGCGCCCTGCCGCGGTGATCACCTCGACCGGCTGACCGGGGATGATCTCGGTGACCGGCTCGCGTTCGCGCACCGTCGCGCCGTATTTGGCCGCTTGCGCCACCAGCACCTGCACACAGCGCGTGGCGCGCAAAAAGCCGGAATCGGGCGAGAACACTGCCTGGGCTGCATCCCCCAGACGCCACTGCGGGTAGCGCGTCGCGATCTGAGCGGCATCCAACTGCTCGAAGCGCGCACCCACCTGGCTGAGGGCGTCGGCCACCGCTTCCACGTCCGGGTAATGCGCCGGATCGTGCGTCAGGTCCAGGCCACCGATGATCTCCAGCAAACGCTCGCCGCTATCGGCTTCGAGCGCGCGCCAGTGTGGCAGGCACTGCATAGCCAGCCGGGCATAGTCGGGGTTGTTGTAAGCGAAGCGAAAAATGCGCGATTCGCCGTGCGAACTGCCCAGCGTGTGACCGATTTCAAAGCGCTCGATGAGCAAGGGGCGTCGGCCGTCTTTGGCCAGGTGATAGGCGGCGGCGCTGCCCATCACGCCGGCGCCGATCACGATGGTGTCGAAGTGATCCGTCATGTGCCCTATTTTCGCCTCGGCCGGCCGATTTGCCTGGCTATAATCCTGAACACCTGTTCGACCGCTATGAACGTCAACGGCAGAATCCTGCGCGCCAACACGCGCGCCTTCACCTTCGGCACGCGCGTGCCCCGGCAGGACGTGCCGGTCTTCGGCGCGTTCGTCAAGACGCGCATCCAACGCAGGGAAGCCACCGTGTTCGGTTTAATCTACGACATCGTCGTGGAGGACGACGGCTTGACCCGCATGCTCTCGGTGGCCGACGAGGCGCTGGTGCGCCAGGAGGAGATCGAATGGCAACGCAGCCGTCGCGTGCCGATCGAGGTGAGCGTGCTGTGCGTGGGCTACCGCGAGGGCGGTGCCAACGACGGCCAGATCCGCCAGGCCATCCCACCGCAACCGCCGCTCACGCTCGATGATGTCGTAAGTTGTACTCCGGAGGAAGTGCGGCAGTTCACCCAAGCGCTGGATTTCTTCCGCCTGGTGCTGGATGCGCACGACGCGCCGGCCGATGAGCTGCTCGCCGCCAGCGTGCGACTGGCCGCCGAGACCCATCGTGACCCGCGCGCCTTCGTGCGCCAATGTGGGCGCGAGCTGGCCCGCCTGCTGGCCAACGACGCGGCGCGGCTGGATGGGTTGTTGCGGAGGTTGAAGTGATGGCCGGCGTCATCTTTCGCTTCTCTGGCAGATCGCACGTGAGGGTGTTTGAGGAAGTCGAGCAGTTTGACCTTCGCCACGTGAGCAATGCAGTTCCGGCGCCGGCCCCATCGAATGCGCCGCAAGGGATGGACGGCTGCGTTTACACATCCAGAGGAGATGCGAAGTGACCGCTGACCTTCTCTCCGACCTCAATCCTTTCGCGCCGCGCGATCCGATGCGCCGGCAGAGCGATGCCTTCCCCCAGCGCCTTGGCGTGGTCGTCGGCGGATCGCTCAACGACGGCGTGCTGATCAAGTTGGATGGCGACGTGATGATCGAAGGTGTGGCCGTCGGCTCCTACGTCACCATTGTCGGCCAAACCGATCGCAAGTTCTTCGGCCTGGTGACCGACATTCGCCTCGATGCCAGCGATGCATCGTTCGCCCACCTGCCGCCGCCAGAGGATGCCCTGCGCATGGAGATCTACCGCGGCACGCTGACCTTCGGCCTGTTGCACGTCAAGCCGATGCTGGTGCAGGAGGGGACAGGCGAAGTGAAGCCGGTGAAGAGCGTGCCGGCGCATTTCGCCGTCGCCTGCCGCGCCACGCCCGACGAGGTGCGCCATATCTTCCAGGCCGACGAACGCCTGGGCTATCGCATCGGCGAATCGGTCGAGGATGCCAACATCGAGATCACGCTCAATCTGGAAAGGCTGATCGAGCGCAGCAGCGCCGTGTTCGGGCGCAGCGGCACCGGCAAAACTTTCCTCACCCTGCCGCTGCTGGCCAACATCATCCGACGCGACCTGGCCAGCGTGCTGATCTTCGACATGCACAACGACTACGGCTACACCCTCAAGGGCGATGGCAATCGCAAGCTCAAGGGCTTGAAGCAGCTCAGCGCCATCAGCCCGAAAGTGATCATCGTCACGCTGGATGAAGACTCGTCGCGCGCGCGCAACTCGCGGCCGGAGTTCGCCTTGCAGATCGGCTACGACCAGATCGAGCCCGAAGACATCGAGATGCTGCGCAGCGTGCTCGGCCTGAGCGACGTGCAGGTGAACGCGCTGCATGCGCTCAAACGCCGCTTTCCCGATCGGTGGATTCGGCAGTTGCTCAGCGACGAGGTTGACGACGACGTGCAGGCGCTCTTCGACAACAACAAGATCGCCGAGGGCACCTACTTCGCCATGCAGCGCAAGCTGCAGCGGCTGCTGAAGTTCGGCTTCCTGCAGCCAGAGAAGGTCGAGGATTTCGCCAATCGCGTGCTCGAACACCTCTTGAGAGGCTACAGCGTGGTGGTGGAATTTGGGCGCTACGGCAACGACCTGCCGGCCTACGTCTTCGTGGCCAATTTCCTCACCCGGCGCATCCACCGCCGCTACGTCGAGATGAAAGAAGCAGCCGAAGGTGGCGGCGAAGAGCCGAAGAAGCTGGTCATCGCCGTCGAAGAGGCGCACAAGTTCCTGGAGCCCGACGTGGCCGACCTGACCATCTTCGGCACGATCGCCCGCGAGCTGCGCAAATATAACGTCACGCTGTTGATCGTGGACCAGCGCCCCAGCCAGATTGACGCCGAGGTGATGAGCCAGATCGGCACGCGCATCACCTGTGCGCTGAGCGACGAGCGCGACATCGCCGCCGTGTTCACCGGCATGAGCGGCGCCGGCCAACTGCGCAGCGTGCTGGCCGCGCTGGACAGCAAGCAGCAGGCGCTGATCATGGGCCACGCCGTGCCGATGCCGGTGGTGGTGCGCACCACGGAGTACGGCGAAGCCATCTACAAGCAGTTCGCCGATCCGCTGGCCGAGGCCCCTGCCGAGGTGCGCGCCGAGGTCAACCGCAAAAAGCTGGGGCGGCGCGATCCGGACGAAGGGTTGGTGTGATCAACGCAGGATCTGGTTGAGGAAGGCCCGGGCCCGCTCCTCGCGCGGGTTGGTGAAGAACTCGTCGGGCGGGCCTTGCTCGACGATCTTGCCGTGATCCATGAACACGATCTCGTCGGCGGCATTGCGGGCAAAGCCCATCTCGTGGGTGACCACGACCATGGTCATGCCGCTGCGCGCCAGCTCCAGCATCACGTCCAACACCTCTTTGATCATCTCCGGGTCCAGCGCGCTGGTCGGCTCGTCGAACAGCATGATCTTGGGGTTCATGGCCAACGCGCGGGCGATGGCCACCCGCTGTTGCTGACCGCCGCTGAGCTGCGAGGGATACGACTGCGCCTTCTCCGGGATGCCGACGCGGGTGAGCTGTTGCATGGCGATCTCGCGGGCTTCGGCCTCGCTGCGTTTGCGCACTACGCGCTGGGCCAGCATCACGTTTTGCAACACGGTCAGGTGCGGGAAGAGGTTGAACTGCTGGAAAACCATGCCCACCTCGGCCCGCACGGCGTTGATGTTCTTCGCGTCGTGGGTGAGGTGAATGCCGTCTACCCAGATTTCGCCGCTGGTCGGCACCTCCAGGTGATTGATGCAGCGCAGCACCGTGCTCTTGCCGCTGCCGCTCGGCCCGATGATCACGGTCACCTTGCCGCGGCCAACCGTCAGGCTGACGTCATCCACCGCCCGCAGCGTGTTGAACTGCTTGACCAGGTTCTTGATGACGATCATCGCCGATGGATCATCGGCCGGCGGCACATTCGTCGCTTTCATCTGGTTTGCCTTCGTCATCCTTGCCCGCGCCCATCGCTGTTCAGCCGGTTCTCCAGCCACTTGACGCCCAACGATAGCACGATGGTCATCGCCAGGTAGAGGAAGGCCAGCGAGGTGTAGGTTTCCAGGAAGCGAAACGAGGCCGAGGCATACAGGCGCGCTTCCTGAGTAATGTCGCGCACGCCGAGCACCGACACCAGCGACGAGTCCTTCAACATGGCGATGAAATCGTTGCCCAGCGGCGGCAGGACGCGCCGGATGGCCTGGGGCAGGATGATGTAGCGCATGGCCTGCAAATAGCTCATGCCCAGCGAACGCGCCGCTTCCATCTGGCCCTTGCTGATGGACTGAATGCCGGCGCGGAACGTTTCGGCCTGGAAGCCGCCGTAGGCGATGGCCAGCGCGATGATGCACCGGCTGAGGAACGGCACGTCCTGTGGTTTAGTCTGGGACAGGAAGTTCTCCGCGCCGATCACCGGCGCCAGGGCAGCGCCCAAAGCGTTCACGCCATCAATAGCTATCGGCACGATGACGAACGCGATGACCAGCAACTGCACCAGGATCGGCACCCCGCGGATGATCTGCACGTAGAGCGTGGCGATGTTGAAGATGATCGGGTTCTTCGACACGCGGCCGAGGCCGGCGATTAACCCGATGCCAATGGCCAGGCTATAGGCCACCAGCGTGGTGAAGATGGTGACCCCGATGCCCAACAGCAACCGGCTGAAGATGGCCGAATACAGCTCGCTGGTCAGCGCGTTCCAGGCGATCAGCACGCCGAAGAAGACGATGATCAGCAGCCACCACGGCCATTGCGAGACGCGATCTACGAATCGGCCCTGCGCCGAGCGATCGGCAGTCGGATCAAGGGGGATGGCCGCTGGCTGTTGCGGCCCGGTAGTCAGCGACATGACGAAAAGCAAGCGCGCAACCGGCCTGCGTGCGACGGTTGCGCGCTTGTTGTACTCGATGTGGACGATCTTGCAAGCGTCCGAATCGCCTCACGGCTTCGGCGTCGGCGTCGGGTCGCCGTAGGCGCCTGGGCCGATTTGCTCGTATTCGATGATCTGTCGGCCCTTGGGGAACCACTTGTCCTGCAGGCGTTGCAACGTGCCATCCTCGCGCATGGCCTTCAGCGCGGCGTTCACCGGCCCGACCAGGTCGCTGCCCTTGGGGAAGATGAAACCCAGCTCCTGACCTTCGCTCACGATGCCCTCCAGCAGCTTCAGCTTGTCGGCGTTCACGCCCACATAGCCCTGACCGGCGACGTCGTCAATGATCGCTGCGTCGGCATCTTTGGAGATCACCGCCTGTATGGCCGAACCGAAATCATCGAAGGCGATCACGCGCGCTTCGCCCACCAGCTTCACGCCTTCCTCGTAGTTGGTGGTGCCTTTCTGGGTGGCGAGCTTGTAATCGCCTTTCTTGAACTCCTCCAGGCTGGAGAAGCGATCTTCGTCCACGCGAATGATCAGGCGCTGATCCACTTTGATGTAGCCATCGGAGAAATCCACGCTTTGCTTGCGCTCTTCGGTGATGGTGATGCCGTCGGCAGCCATGTCGAACTGGCCGGCCGCCACTGCAGCGATCATGCCGTCCCAGGCAATTTCCCTGAACACCGGCTTGCAATTCAACCGCCTGCAGATCTCGGCGAGGGCGTCATAGTCCCAACCTTCGGCCTGACCGGTATCCAGGCGAATGTAGTTGAACGGGATGTAGGCGTTCTCGATGGCGATGGTGATCTCGCGCCCGCCCAGATCAGGCAGGCTCGCTTGTGCTGCTGGCTGCGGGGCCGTCGGCTCCGCTGGGGCAGCAGGGGCAGCCGGCGCTGCGGGCGCAGCCGGCGCTGGCGGGGCGGCACAGGCCACCGCAGCAACGGCCACTGCGGCAACTAGACCGATCGTGCGTAGCTTGTTCATACTGGACCTCTCTTCTTTTGACCGAATGGAATTCATTACTGTGTGACTGTGCGGCTGTCCTACAGCCCACAAGAGCTGCTTTGTGCAGCCGAATACCACGTAATCGGCGACAAAAAGACGCGTGCACTATATGGCCGAAGATTGTATCGCAACGACCTGCGTTTGCGTTCATGCGCAGGGGCGAGACCCGGATGCCCGCCTCGCATCGAGCGCAAGGTTGGGTTGCCCGCGCGATTGTGTAACATCGTGCCCAACCGTGATCACGGCTCGCAAGCATCCGCTGTTAAACCGGCTGATTTACATCTCTCTGGTCAAAGCGCCACTGCGATCGTCATTCCATCGCATCTACCTGCGCCAGGCCGCCGCGCCGCCCGGCCCCGACTCGCCTCCGGTCATCATGTTCGGCAATCACAGCGCGTGGTGGGACGCGCATCTGGTGATGGCCCTGAACGAGGAGCAGTGGCACACCGACGGTTACGTGATGGTCGAGGACACCCAGCTCTCTCGCTATGGCTTCTTTCGCTGGTGCGGCGCGTTCTCGGTCAACCGCCGCGATCCTCGCAGCGCGGTGGAGAGCATGAACTACGCCATCAACCTGCTGACCGAGGCGCCGCGCCGCTCGTTGCTCATCTTCCCGCAGGGCGAAATCCGCGCCAACGACGCGCGGCCACTGGTCTTCTTTCAGGGTGCAGGACGCATCGCCAGCAAAGTAGCGATGCAGGCCGGCGCGTGCGCGCTATATCCAATCGCCCTGCGTTACGAGTTCATCGGCGAACAAAAACCGGATGGCTTCATCAGCGTCGGGCAACCCATCGTCGTGCACAGAGGAGATGAGGCATGGTCGCGCAGTGCCTCCGCTCCGCCCGACCCACGACAGATTACCGCGCGGATGGAACAGGCGCTGACCGAGGAACTGGATTGCCTGCGCGCGGATGTGGTCGCCTATCGTTTGTCCTCGTTCACTTCGCTTATCCGCGGGGCGTGGAGCATCAACCGCATCTGGGACGCCGTGCGTGGTTTGGAGCAAATCAGGCGAGTGGGTGAGGACGACGGGTCGGCGCAATGACCCTCAAGCCGGCTGTTGCGCCAGCGAGCGGAAGTAGTCAATCGTCTTGCGCAGCCCCTCCTCGAGCGAGACTTTGGGTTCCCAGCCCAGGATAGTTCGCGCGCGGGTGATGTCCGGTCGGCGGCGTTGGGGATCGTCGGCGATGCGCTCGTGCCGGGGCTGATAAAACACGATCTCGCTGGTGCATTCCGGGCCGGCGGCAACCTTCACAGCCTGGGCGAATTCCAGGATCGTCACCTCGTGCGGGCTGCCGATGTTCACCGGCATCACCTCATCGCTCCATAGCAGGCGCAACATTCCCTCCACCAGATCGCTCACGTAGCAAAATGCGCGCGTGGCCGTGCCATCGCCGTAGACGGTCAGCGGCTGGTTGCGCACCGCCTGCGCCACGAAGTTGGGCACCACGCGGCCGTCGCCGATGTCCATGCGCGGGCCGTAGGTGTTGAAGATGCGCACAATGCGCGTCTCCACACCGAACTTGCGGTGGTAGGCCATGGTCAGCGCTTCGGCGAAGCGCTTCGCCTCGTCGTATACCGAGCGCACACCAACCGGATTAACGTTGCCCCAATAGCTCTCCTTCTGCGGGTGCTCCAGCGGATCGCCGTACACCTCGCTCGTGCTCGCTTGCAGGAAGCGTGCGCCCTTGCGGCGCGCCAACTCCAGCGCGTTGTGCGTGCCGTGCGAACCCACCAGCAAGGTCTCGATCGGGTTGTCCAGGTAACCGACCGGGCTGGCCGGCGAGGCCAGGTTCATCACCGCATCCAATGATCCCTGCACCCAACACGATTCGATGATGTCGCATTCAATGAACTCGAATTGCGGGTGGCCGATCAGGTGGGCGATGTTGTTGCGCGATCCGGTAATGAAGTTGTCCATTGCGACCACGTAGTGGCCATCGGCAATCAATCGCTCACACAGGTGTGAGCCGATGAAACCGGCTCCGCCGGTGACGAGTATTTTCATAGGTCTCCTGCGGGCAGCATGGCGGATTCAGACGGTGACGCATGTGATTCGTTTCCGGCGCTGCGCCTGCTTATCAGTCGCGCAGGCCCTTCGAATCTGCAGTCACCTGGGCTTGCTGCCGATGCGCACCAGTTGCACTTGGGCCTGGTAACCCTTCTCCGCCTCGTCGCCCAGCGACACTTTGCCACTGGCGAAGAAGCCCGTGCTGCCGGTGCTGAATTGCTTCGGGCTCAACACCAGCATACCAACTTCCTCTCCGTTGACCAGAAATTTAACGGCGATCTTGGCCGGCGCGCTTTCAGATGGGGATGTGGGCTTGACTTCCGACATGGCGTGGCGATGATACCAAACGCATGTCGCGCAGCATCGCGTTTTTCAAACCCTACGGCGTGCTGTCTTCGTTCACCCACGAGGAGCAGCCCGAACGGGCAGCCCACTTGCCGAACGCCGCAGCAACCAAACGCACGCTGAGCGAATTCGGCCTGCCCAAAGGCGTCTATGCTGCCGGACGGCTGGACTACGACAGCGAGGGCCTGCTCATCCTCAGCGACGACGGCTATCTCATCCATCGCCTGACCGATCCGCGCTACAAGCTGCCCAAAACATACTACGTCCAGGTCGAGGGCATCCCCGACGAAGCGGCTTTAGAGCGATTGCGGCGCGGCGTGACGATCAAGGGCTATCGCACGTTGCCGTGCCAGGCGCGCGCGTTGGACGGCACGCCGGACTTGCCGCCGCGCGGCAAGCCCATCACCCCGCACGGCCCGACGACCTGGCTGGAGATCGTGCTGCGCGAAGGCAAGAAGCGCCAGGTGCGTCATATGACCGCCGCCGTCGGCTTACCGACGCTGCGCCTGGTGCGCGTCGCCATCGGCCCGATCACCCTCGCCGGGCTGGCGCCCGGCCAGTGGCGCGACCTGAGCCAGTCTGAACTCGATTCTATAATCGGCGGCGACTCGATATCACATTCACACCCCTCGTCGCTGACGCCGAAGCGACGCAGAAAAGCGAGCTTTGAACTGACAAGCAGGAGCTAAAGCGTATGACGACTTCATCCCCCGCGACCTCTGCCAATGGCGGAACGACTGCGGTCAAGCCCCCATTCGTGAAGGGCCTGGACGGCGTCGTTGCCGTGCAGACCGAGATCAGCGCCGTTGACGGTCCGAACAGCACGCTGCTGTATCGCGGCATCAACATTCATGAATTGGCCGAGCAAGCCAGCTACGAAGAGGTGGCCTTTTTGTTGTTGAGCGGCCATCTGCCCAATCGCTCCGAGCTGGCCGACTTCAACGCCCGCCTGGTGGCCAACCGGTGGCTGCCCGCGCCGCTATACGATTTGCTGCGCGGCCTGCCCCGCGACACCGTGCCAATGGAGGCCCTGCGGGTGGCCGTGTCCGCTTTGTCGTTCTACGACCCGGAAATCGAGGACATTAGCATCGAAGCGACACAGCGTAAAGCTGTGCGGCTGATCGCGCAGCTACCTACGTTGTGTGCAGCTTACCAGCGGTTGCGCACCGGCAAAGAGCCGATCGCCCCCAACCCTCGCCTGAGTCATGCGGCGAACACGCTCTACATGCTGGGATCCGATATTGATCCAGACTTCGTCCAGGCGCTGAACATGTATCTCATCCTGCTGGCCGACCATGGCATGAATGCGAGCACCTTCACGGCGCGGGTAGTTGCCAGCACACAGGCGGATCTGCACTCTGCCGTGTCGAGCGCGTTCGCGTCGCTCAAAGGGCCGTTGCATGGCGGCGCCAACGAAGCCACCATGCGCATGCTGCTGGAGATCGGCGAGCCGGAGAACGTGGACGCCTACATTGACGCCATGTTCGCCGCCAAGCGCAAGATCATGGGCTTCGGCCATCGCATCTACAAGAGCGGCGATCCACGCTCGGTCCATCTGAACAAATGGGCGGAGAAACTCGGGCACAAGATCAGCCAACCCAAGTACTACGAGATGTCACAGAAGGTGGTCGAGGCCGTCCACCGACACAGGGAACTCTATCCGAATGTGGATTTCTACAGCGCCTCGATGTTGTATTACGCCGGCATCCCAATAGACCTGTTCACGCCGATGTTCGCCTGCGCGCGCATCGCCGGCTGGGCGGCCCATGTGATCGAGCAATACAAAGACAACGTGCTCATCCGCCCGCAGTCCGAGTACATCGGCCCACTGAACGTGCACTACGTGCCGATAGATCAGCGCTAGTTGACGGCGGCTGCGCCGGTCATCGTCCCACTCTCCAAGACTACCATGCTATCCATCGAACGCCGTCTGCGCACTCTGTTCCAGGCACAGGTCGTCGGCATCATCCGCGTCGCCGATGCTGAATGCGCCGTGGGGTTGGGGCGTGCTCTGATCGCCGGCGGATTCCGCTGCGTAGAGGTTACGATGACCGTGGCCGGCGCGCTGGAGGCGATCAAAGCCCTGGCGCAGGAGGCGCCAGAAGACGTGATGATCGGCGCCGGCACGGTGACCGGTGCCGTCGAAGCGCGCCAGTGCATCGAGGCCGGCGCACAGTTCCTGGTCTCGCCCATCTGCGAGACCGACATCATCCGCCCCAGCCGCGAAGCCGGCGTGGTCGCCATTCCCGCCGGCATGACGCCGACCGAGATCGTGCACGCCTGGCGGCTGGGAGCACACGTGGTTAAGGTCTTCCCGGCCGGGGCCATCGGCGGCCCAGCTTTCATCAAAGCCGTGCGTGGGCCATTGCCCGACATCCCCCTGTGGGTGAGCGGCGCAGTGCAGCCCGGCGAGACGCAGGCTTATCTGGCGGCCGGCGCGCAGCTCGTGGGGTTGAATGCAAGCGCGCTGCTGGCCAGCCCGCTCGCTGCGGACAACTGGGAAGCGGTGGCCGCCGCAGCTCAGGCCATGTTGCGCCAGGCGCAGCCAGGGAATGGAGCAGGATCACCCCTTGCGCACGGCGGCGAATCATCGCTCGGCCGGCGGTGAGTCGCGCGCATGGCCGGATACAATAGATGCTATCGGAAATAGCACTGAAAGCATCCTGAGCCCGTCGAAGGATGCGTTTTTGACGGCGCATTTGATATGCTTCGACTTTCGACTCTTCGACCCTTCGACAAGCTCAGGGTGCTCGGGGCTCAGCATGCCGAATTCTTAATTCCGATAACGTCTGACGAAGGAGCGTCATTTCGCGGCCGAGGGCAGATGACGCAGAAGCGATGTTGAGAGGGCTGTTTCGTCCGCTGTATTTGTTGTTTGCGGTGCTGGTGATTGGCCTGGCATACGTGGTGGGCATGCTGGCCTACCACCAGGTCAACTATCGCGATCGCGTCTTCCCCGGCGTGCGATTGCAGGGCATGGACCTGAGTGGCATGGCGCCGGAGGAAGTGTTTGCCATCGCCCAGCTTCAGTCGCAATACTTTCATCTGCCGGCCATCACATTGCAGGCAGCCGATCGGCGCTTCGTCTTCCGTCCGGCCGATTTCGGCGTCGGCCTCAACCCGGCCGAGACGACACGGGCGGCCTTGGACGTGGGCCGCCAAGGCGACCTGCAGACGCAGATCCGCCAACGCTTCGAAGCGTGGTGGTACGGCGTGGACGTGGCGCCGGTGGTGCGGGTGGACAGCAGCGAAGCCATGCACATCGTTCGACAGGTAGCCAAACAAACCGAGCTGCCGGCCGTGGACGCGCGCATCGTGTTCGAAAGCGGCACCGCGCGCGAGTCGCCTGCGCAAATCGGCCGCAAGTTGGACGAGGAGATGGCGCTGCAGTTGATTCAGTCGGCCCTGCTGGCCAACCGGCCGGCCGACATCGTGCTGCCCTATAAGGTCCTCGCGCCCCGCGTGGCATCGGTCGCTGCCGCTGCCGATGAGATCGCCCGCATGATGAGCGACGACCTGGTAGTGATGACGCCGCGCTGGGATGATGCCGGCAGGCCATTGCCGCCGATCGAAGCTTTTCGCATTCGCAAAGAGGACATGCTCGACTTCATGTTGATCGAGCAGTCACCGGACGATCCTGCCGACATCACCGTGCGCTTGCGGCGCGAGAAGTTGCGCGGTTTGATCGAGCCGCTGGGTAAAGCCGTGGCACAGAAGGCGCAAAACGCGCGCTTCACGTTCGAGCCTACCACCGGCCAGTTAAAGAACATCGCGCCCTCGCGCGATGCCCGCGCCCTGGACATCGAAGCCACGCTGGAGGCGCTGGAAGCCGCCGCCCGCAGCAGCAATCGCACGGCCACAGTCGCGGTCAACATCACGCCCGCGCCGGTGCCAGCTACAGCCACAGCGCAGGACCTGGGCATCACCCAACTTATCACCCAGGCTACCACCTTCTTCAAAGGGTCGAGCGCAGCTCGGCTGGCCAACGTCAAGGTAGCTGCGGCGCGCTTCCACGGCGTCGTCGTGCCTCCCGGCGCCACGTTTTCGTTCAACGAGCACCTGGGCGACGTCTCCGAGAAGGAGGGCTTTCAAGAGGGCCTGATCATCGTCGGTAATCGAACGGTGAAGGGCGTGGGCGGGGGAGTGTGTCAGGTCTCGACCACGGCCTATCAGGCCGCACTGCGCGCGGGCTTCCCCATCGTCGAGCGTTACCCTCATGGCTACCGGGTGAGCTACTACGAACGGGGCATGGGCCCTGGCTTCGACGCATCGGTGTTCTCGCCCTACGCCGATTTCAAATTCATCAACAACACTGCCAGCCACGTGCTGATCGAGACGATCTACGATCCGGCACGCGTCACCCTCACCTTCAAGTTCTACGGCACGCCAGATGGCCGCCAGGTGGTGATCAGCCCCTCAACCATTACTGATGTGGTACCGCACGGACCGGACATTTACGAGCGGGATACCGACAACGAAGTGCCGCCCGGCAAGGCCAGGCAGGTGGACTATGCCGTGGACGGCGCAACGGTTTTCTTCACCCGTCTGGTCACACGCAACGGCGAAACGTTGATCAACGAGCGCGTGGTGAGCAAATACGTACCCTGGCAGGCGGTCTACCGCTATGGGCCAGACTTTATCCCACCCGAAGGAGCGATCGTCAGGAACTAGCGCTTGCTACCCCAAGTCGCGCTTTTGCGGCGAGGAATGAACTTGCAGCGCTTGCGCAGGTGGGCCACTCCACCTCGGTCGCGCAAACCGACGTCACATCAGGGCGATGTCAACACGTCCACGGCTTGTTTGAGGTGAGGGTCGTTCTCGGCCGTGAAGTCTTCCCAGGCGAACTCCGAGACGACGTTCGGCGTCAGTCCCTTGCCTCGCCACGAGTTGTTCTTCACGCTGATGTAGTCGCCGGTCGGAATCTGGATGCGCAGGCGCGAACCGGGCAGGGTAGCAGTGGTGAACCGAGCGATTTCGCCGCGCGTCTTGGTGCCGACGATCTGCGCCCGGCCGAGGTCTTGCAGCAGGCCGGCGAATGCCTCGGCCTGGCCGGTGGTCAATTCACTGACGAGCACGGCCAACGGCACCTCCTGTGAGCCGGCGATGCTCTTGCCAGCGATTTCGATCTTCTCTTTTCTGTCGCGCATTTTCACCGTGCCGACCTGGCCGTTCACGAACAGGCTGAGCATTTCGTCGAGCGGGAACTCGTTGCCGCGGATGATGCGCAGGTCGAGCACCAGACCGTCCACGTTGCGTTCAGAGTTCAGGTCGCGCAGTGCATCGGCCGTATCCGAGCGCATCCTGTTCAGTTGGGTGGGGTTCGGCGCGATGTAACCGATGTTGGTGTCGGGCAGGCGCTTGTAGCTGATCGGGCTGCGCGGCTCGACCGGGCGGCGGGTGAGTGTGACATCGCGCGGGGGCTGCCCCGGCGTGCGCACCGTGATGGTGACTTTGCTGCCGGTCTCGCCGCGCAGCTTGGGGATCAGCTCGCTGCGCTTGGCGAAGGTGACCGGCTCACCTTCGATGGCGATGATGGCGTCGTGGGGCTTCAACCCGGCGCGGTCGGCCGGCGAGTCGGGATACACGGCCAGGATGAGCAGACGATCCTTGCCCTGTTCGGGCAGTTCGATCAACACGCCTATGCCGGAGTAGGCGCCCTGGGCACCGGATGGGTTGGACTGCGCCGGGGGCTGGGCCGGGGGCAACACGGCCACATCTTCGTCGTTCAGCTCAGCCACGATTTTTTGCAGGCTTTCGATAAACAGCTCCTCCTCTCCGTTGCCCTGTGCAATCTTCAGGCGCTCGGCGTCCACCACCAATTGCCACTTTTCGCCGACCGCATCGGAGTCGAGGTATGACTCGCGCAGGCTTTGCACAGCGAAATCGAAGTCCCGCAACTGGGCGGCCACCTTGGGCGACACATCCACCGGCACAACAGGCGTCACCCGGCGGTTGAACAGGCTGCTGACCGGTGCGAGGGGGCCGGCACAGGATGTGAGCAGCAGTCCGGCCAATCCGATCGCGGCGAACACACGTTTCATCTCACGCATTGTTCTTGTCTCAACCCAATAACGTTGCCGACGGAGCAACTTGATTCACTTCCCAACCCATTTGCCCATCAGTAGAACCGCCCGTGACAAGCCGATTGCGCTGCGTGTATGAGCAAATACGCCACGCTCAATCGGGTTTAGTCGGGGGCGCGGCTTAGGCGCGACAAATTATATTACCGGACGTCGGCGCAGGAAGGGGAGGGGCGTTCACGAATAGGGGCAAGAACCTCCCACAGGTTGCTTGCTTGAGTCTAGCCCAGACCTGCGGGAAGGCGGCTGTTGCTGCCCTACTTGCGCGGGCGACCACATAGGGTCGCCCCTACAACGGGC
>JAIMBB010000053.1 GCA_023511655.1 Anaerolineae bacterium | reverse complement strand
ACATAGGCCTGCCCCTACAATGCCCCCATGCGTGAACGCACCCTGCGTCTGCCGTTCTGCCGACCCGGAGCCTGCGCATTTCCCATACCACGGCGGGGCCCGCGAGGATCAAGGAGCAGGAAACACGACGCGAGGGCGCATCGCCGCCGGGTAAAATCGCCCCGGTTTACGCTCATCGCATGCAGCCCGCTTCCCTTGCTCGCCCCTGGTCGCTCCTCGCGCTTGGGCTGGCCGCAGCTCTCTACCTGAGCGTCGCGCTGATCAATCTTGACCTGCCCGGTCCAAATTACGACGAAGTTGCCGATGCCATCCCGGCCCTGGAGCTGCTGCGCGGCGAGCCGCCGGCCAGCGCGTTGAAGATGATTACCCTTTTCGGCCAACCCGTGCCGATCATGATGCTGCATTACATCGGCCCAACCTCGATCTACACCAGCCTGATCGGCTTCGCCATCTTCGGCGTTTCTGTCGAGGCCCTGCGGCTGACGCAAACGTTGATCGGGTTGCTCACCCTCTCGCTGACCTGGCTGCTGGCGCGCGCGTGGTTCGATGCGCGCGTCGCGGCAATATCTGTGCTGCTGGTAGCAACTGCGCCGGTCTTCGTGTGGTGGCATCGCGCGGGAGTGTTTTTCTCGTCGCCCATGTTACCGCTCGCGCTGGGGATGATGCTGTCGCTCACTGCCTGGTGGCGCACACGGCGGCGCGCGCCGCTCGTCGTGGCTTGCTTGCTGTTTGGCCTGGGCTGCACCACCAAGCTGCTGTTCGTCTGGTGGCTTGGGCCGATTGCGCTGACAGCGATGATGGGACCAGGCCCGGAAGGTGCCCTGGCGCGGCTGCGCACGTTTTCGCCCGCCACGCTGATTGGGTGCGTGGTCGCCTGCGCGTTTGGCCTGGCGCCGTTCTTGATCCACAATATCCCGGACCTGGATTCGTTTCGCTTCATCGCGCAGAATGCGACTCGCTCGCAGCTCTACGGCCACAACAACCTCGATTTCTTCAACAACGTGCGCTTTCAGGCTGGGCAGCTCTTCCGGATGATCGGCGGCGACACGCTGGAATTTAGCGCGCCCGCGCCGCTGCCGTTGACCGGCCTTGCGCTGGTGGCAAGCCTGGCCTACACCGGCGCGTGGTTGTGGCGCCATCGAACCGGCACAGCGCCAACGCGCCTGCCGCGCCTGTTCCTGTTGCTGAGCGTTGTGGCGATCGTGCCACTGGCTACCTTCAGCGTCACGGCCATCGGCGGCCGGCACCTGTTCACGCTCGTGCCTTTCGTCATGGTGCTGATGGCGAGCGCGCTGGCCGATGGGTGGCATGCGGCCAGCGCGCGCTGGGTGCGCGCGGCGTCGGGTATCGTTGCGATCGCGCTGGCGCTCAACGGCTTGATCGCCAACCTCGCGCTGGTGCGATTCTTCGAGCAGACTGGCGGACGCGGCGTCTGGTCGGATGCCCTCAACCGCACGGCTGCGCGGTTGGAAGCGGACTTCGCCGGTCGCCCCATCATCGCCATGGACTGGGGCTTCGAACGCAGCATCGCGTTGCTGACGCAGGGCCGCATGCGAATGCGCGAGATGTATGAGTACACCCAGGCGCCGTCGCTGCGTTTTGCCGATGTCAGCATGGTGTTGTTGCGTGACCCGGCTAACGTCTACCTCTTTCACGCGCCGGCGGCGACGGCGTTCGGCGGCCATTGGCACATCTTCGAACGCGCAGCGCAAAAATCGCGCCTTCAGCTCGTGAAAGTCGCAGACATCACCGAACGCGACGGCGCGGCCAACACGTTGATCTACGTCGCACAACCGATGAAGCGCTCGTTCGCCGTGCCCACGCTAAGCGACCCGCGCAACGCGACGCTGTCCAGCGGCGTGGTGCTGCTGGGCGGCGAGGTGCAGTACAACTCCGCCCGGCGCGAGGTATCGGTGTGGTTGTACTGGCGCTCGCAGGCCGATGCGCTCCCCGACGACACGGTGCTTTTGCACGTCGTCAATCAGGAAACCGGCGAGGTAGTTTTGGCCGCCGATACACAACCGGTATACGGGGCCTATCCCTTCTCGCAGTGGCAACGTGGCGAAGTAGTGGCCGATCCGCACTGGGTGACGTTGCCGGACAATCTTCCCCCCGGCACATATCAGGTGCGCGTCGGGGCCTACGATCGGATTAGCGGCCAGCGCCGCGCCATCAACGACCCGCGCCATGACGCTGCCGGCGATAGCCTGATGTTGCAGACATTCGAGGTACGATGAGCGCCGGTCACGCCATGCATCGGTCTTCCTCGATCGGGATGATGATCTCGTTGGCCAGCCATTCGCTCCCATCTGGCTTGAACGCCTGGTAGCGTCGCTGCGATGCTCGCAGGTATGCGCCAATTCGCAACGCCTGCACGTCCACGCCGGCAGGCACGATCAGTTCGCGCGTCTCGAAGATGCGCAGGCCAGCGGGCACTTGGTCGAGCGCGATGGCACCGCCGATCAGATCGGCATCCGCTATCAGCGTTTGCCATCCCTGCGCGTCGTGGCCGTGCACAAAGATGCCGGTCGGTTGAGTGACGTTGCGCACATCCGACCAGACCAGGTGAAGCTGCACGCGTTCGCCGCAACGGTCTGCTGTTGCGGCTTCCAACGTGGCGCTGGTGCCGTTCGCATCCATGACCAGGCGGGCTATTGGCGCAGAGGCGACCGCGCCCATCGGCTCGATGCGCCCGATCCGCCGCGCGCGAAGGCCGGGCGGGTCGTAGTCGAAGCGATAAATGTAATTGGCGCTCAAGATCGCGTCGCGCAACTGTGCATCGTCCACCGCACGACCGAACAAGCCATATTTGAACGGCTGGCCGACGGTGAACGACTTGTCTGACTCCTCGTAGCTATCACGGGCCGTGATCGAGGCCGGATGGCGCAGGGCGAGTGTGTCGCGCCTTACGCCGCTCACGCTTCCGGCCCACTTCCACAGTGGCCCCCACGATTGGCCATCCGGCCCGTCCACTTCCCACAGGTGCATGCCCTCGCGGCCGAATAAGAAGGTTGGTTCGGCAGGCAAGCTGACGAACGGCGCGTTGATCAACAGGAAGCGGTCGCCTGGCCTGGATTGGCGCAAGTCCCGATCAATAGCAGCCAACGCCGGCGTGAGGCGCTGCGTTTCGGCGATGCGTCCTGAGATGAATGGTATGCACCATAGCATGAACGCTGCCGCGAACGCCGCTGGGACCAGCCGCAACCAGCGATTGGGGATCAGGCGCATCAGGCCGACAATGACCGCGGCCCAAAATAGCGCTATCCCTGCCGATGGGAGGTACATCAGGCGCGGCGCATCGGAAGTGTAGCTGGTATCCAACAGCCCCACTGCCGGCGCAATGCCGATCACCCACCACACCAGCGCGAACAGGCCCAGGCCAAGCCATCGCGCGCGCCACAACACAACCAGCCCGAACACCAGGCCGACGGCCAGCAGACCAAGCGCGATTGCATAGCGCTGGGTCAGCGTGCCATCGGCAGCCGGGCGCACCAGCATCAGCATCCAGGCGATCAAGCCCTGCGCGAAATAGGCCAGCTTGTGCACGAATGCCGCTGGGGTGTTGAGTCGCTCGAAGTAATTGCCCTCGCTCCAGATCGTGACCAGAGTCAACTGATACACGATGGGGTAGGCGAGGGCTGCAGCGCAGGCCAGCGCGGCCGTGCGGCGCGGCCGTTAGCCGGCGCGCCGCGCCAGCAACAGCTCGAGGCCAAGGAGATAGAGGCCGAAAACGAACCCGGCCTCGTGGCTGAGGCAGGCAACCAGCAGCGCGAGCGCGCTTACCACCAGCCATACAGCGCTGCGGCCATCGCGCCAGCGGACGTAGGCGAGCAGCGCCGTCAGGCCGGCTGCGGTCGCAATCGGGTGGTATAGCGCCCCTGCCCACAACACGGCCTGATACGAGAAGGGGAATGTGGCGAACAGCGCGCCGGCGATGGCCGGGAAGACCAATCCCCGCAGACCCACTGCCCGCCCCAGTCGAACCGCCAGCGCGATCACCAGCGCGGTGTTCAGCGTATGCGCCCACACGTTCCACAGGTGCAACAGCGGCCCATAGAACCAGCTGAACAGGTCGCGGGTGAGCAGCCACAGCGTAGTCGCCCCAGGGCGGTATTCGCCGGCGGCCAGCGTGCGAGGCAGGGCAAAATTCGAGATCAGTGAGCGCTCGGCCAGACGCCAGATGGTCGGCGCGTCGTCGTAGAGCAACGGCAGTTGGGCGGCGCCGGCATATAAGGTGAACGCGCCGAGCACGAGCGCGCTCAAGGCAACCAGTCGAAGGAAGGGAGCGATGGTCGAGTCAGGTTGGGCTGGAGCACGCTGGTGTAGGATTGGCGCGTGCGTTTCGTCCAGGCTCATGCGGTTTGCGCGAGAAGCCAACTCTACCACCTGTCGTTCGACCGTCCATAGCATCGCGCCATGTCACGCTCAGCCCGCAGCCAGCTCTTCTGGGTGGCCCTGATTTCCTCAGCGGCATTCGCGTTGCGCGTTGCCGAGCTGACCGGCCGCAGCATCTGGCTGGACGAAGGGACTACTCTGTTGCGTTTGAGCGGGTCTCTGGCCGAGAACCTGGCCAACGTCATCTACGTCGCAGGCGAACGCACCATTGACACCCAGCCCCCGGTCTACTTTTTGTTGCTGAGAGGCTTCGTGGCGTTGGGGGGTGAACATGAGTTTATCTTCCGGTTCTTCTCGGTTACCTTCGGGGTGCTGTGCGTGCCGCTGACCTTCGCGCTAAGCCGGCGCATGTTCGGCGTTCCCACCGCGCTGATCGCGGCCGCCCTCATCGCGCTCTCGCCGGGGCTAATCTGGTACAGCCGCGAGATCCGCATGTATTCGTTGGTGCCGTTTCTGGCGCTGGCGATGACCTACGCGGCCTACGTGGCCAGCCAGACGACGCAGCGCATTGCGTCAGCCTGGTGTGCCTGGATCGCCGCGGCGGCGACTTCGCTCCTCACTCATTATTCCTTCGCCGGCCTGATCATCGGGCAGGGCGCATTCTTGCTGGCCTGGACGGCGCGACGCTGGGGGCAGTTCCGGTTGCACGACCGGCGCATCCTGTTGGCCGCCAGCGCGTCATCCGTCGGCGCTGCGATTCTGGCGCTGCTGACGCCGTTCGTTCGGGAGATTCTGGCGCGCCTGTCCGGCGGCCAGGACATGAACTATGCATTCGTCCCGATCGAGATCGTCGTGCAGACGCAGTTCGGCGGCTTGCTGCTGGGGTTGAACGCGTTCGACTTCTCGGCAGGGGCGATCGGCATCATCGCAGGCGCGCTGTGCCTGCTGACGGCCATCGGCCCGCTGTTTACGCATTTCTCCGGCCGCGCGCGGGCGGCGCATGTGTTGCTGGCCGCTTCTGTGATCACGCCGGTGGCGATGTGGTTTGCCCTCTCCTTCATCAAGCCGAATTACCAGGGCTTTCGCCATCTCATCCTGGTGACGCCGGCCGCGGCCATTTTGCTGGCGCGTTTCTGCACCTGGCTGGCATCGGGCCTGGGAGCGCGCCCATCCTCCCTCGGATGGCGTGCGCTGGGGGCAGCGGTGTGTGCCTCGATCGTCGGCGTCCAGGGCTACGGCATCGTGGCGACGTTTACGCGCACGCCCAATTGGCAGGATGACTGGCGAGCGCTGGCCTACTACGTGCGCGATCACTGGCAGCCGGGCGACGTGCTGATCGTCGGTGGCCTGCCGACTGTGGCGGCTCCCATTACCCCTTACCTGCGCGGCGTAACATGGTTTCAGGAGGACGGTGCCGGTTCGCCTGATCGGTTGCCCCCTGACATGCGGCGCGTATGGTATGTGGATCGGGGGCGCGGCCGGCCGAGACAACTAAACGACGGCTCGTTCCTGCGCCGGCAGGTGGACTTCTCGGCCCGCAGTACGGCCATCACGCTGCGGCTGCTGGAATCGGAGGCTCCGTTTAGTCGGGATCTGCCGGATGGCGCGCGGCCGATAGAGAGCGCATCAACCGCGGCCGAGGCTGATGCTGTGCCGCGCCTGGTGGGGTATGCTATCGCGCCGGGCGCTCCGCTCAACCCGCAACCGAACCTGACCCTGATGCTGTACTGGCAGCGACAAGACGCCTACGCGGCCCCGCCGGCGAATGCCGAAGTGGCAGTCAGGTTGCGCTACGGCGACGAGGTGTGGTTGAATACAAACGTTCCCTCAGGCCTGGATGCCGCAGGCGATGCCTGGCAGGCAGGCGACTACTTTCGCACCGAGCACATCATCCTCATTCCACCCGGCTTGCCTGCGCTACCCTACCAGTTGGAGTTTTCGGTCTTGATGGGCGAGAAACGAGAGCGCATTCAGCACGCCCTGGCGCCGGCCTTGCCCGAGGAGGTTGCGTGTTGCATCCGGGTAACGCACTGGCCGGCGCGCGAGGAACCCATGACGGCTGCCGCAGCTGCTGCTCCACAACCTCCGCTGCGGCTTGAAGTGGCGCGCATTCGTCTCCCGCCGCCGCCCGCCCTGGGAGATGTCCTCATTCATGCGACGGAATACCCCGCCGTGCTGCGGCCGGGCGAACTGCTGCCGGTGGTGTTGACCTGGCAGCTGACCCGCTCCAACCTCGCACCGTGGCAGACTGCGCTGAAGCTGGAAGGGCTGTTCGGGGGCGACGTGGCAGCGGCGCGGCGCGATGCCGGCACGCGGGACTTTCCGGTGCCTGCCTGGCCGCTCGGAGAGCCGGTGCGCGACCAGTATGTCATGCAACTGCCGTTCGCAGTTCAGCCGGGCTGGTATCGCCTGTCGCTCGAGCGCTGGCGCGATGGTCGCCGGGTGGATGGTGCGCTGCTTGGCCTGTTGCGCATCGAAGACTATCCCCGCACGCCGGTGGCCGACCGGATACATCACGCGGTGAACGCGCAGGTCGGCCCACTGCGTCTGCTGGGCTACAGCGTGAACGGTCCACTCGAACGCGGCAGGACGTGTGAATTCGTCACCCACTGGCAAGTGAAACGAACGCCTGACCGTGATGGCGTGCTGTTCCTGCATCTGATCGGTCCTGACGGCCAACTGGTGTCGCAGGACGATAATCCACCCATCGTAAATGGCGCAGTGCGCAGCACGCTGACCTACCGCGCCGGCGACGGCATTGACCAGGTTCACCGCCTCGCCCTCCCCGGCGACCTGCCGGCCGGCGAATACCGGCTGTATGCCGGCATCTACGACCGCGAGGGTGGGTTGCGCTGGCCGGCGCAACAGGACGACCGGCCCGCTCGCGATGACCTCATCCTGCTCGACACGCTCACCTTCGACTGACCTCGCTGCTTGCCGCATCATGATCGCCACACATTTTTGGGTTCGCGTGAACGGATGCGTCGGCCGCAGCCTGCGCACGACAGCTGGCCTCTTGCTCATTATCCTGCTCGGTTTCGCCGTGCGCGTCTACCATCTAGATTTCGCGGAGCTGGCCGGCGATGAGGGCTTCAGCTACGTCTTCATCCAACGCCCTTATCACGCCATCGTCGCCGATACATTGGCCATGCGCGAGCCGCATCCAGTCGGAAGTTACTTTCTGCAGAAAGCCTGGGCCGCCCTGGCAGGTATCAGTGAGTTTGCCCTTCGCTTCCCCAGCGCCTGGTTTGGCGCGCTGGCGATTGCGCTGGCCTGGCGCCTCGCCCGCGAGCTGGGCTTCGGACGCGACGTATCTCTGTGGTCGGCCGGGTTGATGGCGCTGGGGCCGTTTGCGGTTTTCTACAGCCGCGAGATGCGCATGTATTCGATGTTGCTCGCGCTCACGCTGGCCAGCACGCTGCTGATGTGGCTGATGTTGCGACGAGCTTCGTGGCGCATCGTCGCTGCCTACGTCGTCGCGAGTTGGTTGGCGCTGCAGATGCACTACTACGCCGGCTTCGTCTTCGTTGCGCAGAATGCGTTCGTCCTCGGCGGGGCCATCCTCTTTCGGTCGCTTCGCGAGCGCAGAGCGCTCGTTGGCTGGGTCGCTGCACAGTCGGCTTTGCTGGCCTGCAGCCTGCCCTGGCTGATCGTCGCGCGCGACGTGCTGGTGAACTATCGCGGCGCCGTGGGCATCAACCTCACGTTGGTTGAGGCGCTGACTGCCTGGTTGAGTGCTTTTCTGGCCGGGCCGAGCCTGGTGGATCACCGACCGGCGCTGGCCGTATTCGCTGCAGCGTTGATCGCTGTAGCGTTCTTTAAACTGCTGTTTGGTCGGCCGCCCAAGCGCCTGGCGGCCTGGTTGCTGGCGCTGCATCTGTTCGTGCCGCTGGTGATCGCCTGGGTCGCGTCGCTCAACCGCCCGATCTTCGCTGAGCGCTATTCCATTGCTGCCCTGGCGCCGCTGCAGGCTTTGCTGGCGATCGCCGGCGCGCATTGCGTCCGCTTTCGCATCGCGTTACCGCGTGTTGGTCAGGCCGGCCGCGTCGCTATCGGCCATGCCGCCTCCGTCGGCATCAGCATTGCTCTGGCGGTGGTTACCCTGGCGGGGTTGCACGGCTATCTGCGCTCCGAAGTTGCAGACGGTCACCCGCGGGTATGGCATGGCTTCATCGGCGTGGTCAACCGCTATGCGTCATCTTCGCCTGCGTCCGACGTTCGCATCGCGCTCAACTTCCCCGATCCGGTCTTCACCTACTATCACCATCGCTATCTGCCTGCCGGCCCGGCTTTTATCACCTTGCCCTATCGGGCCGGCGATGCTGTTGGCGCGCGGGAGGTGGCCGGCGAGTTGAGGACGCAGGGCGTTCAGCGCGTGCTGCTGCAGATCGTGGATAGCTTTTGGGATGGGCAGGGCATTGCGGCGTCGGCGCTCGAAAGCGAGTTCGTGCAGGTCGAAGAGACATACAGTGGCCGATGGATCGTCAAAATCTACGGCCGGCCCGGCGACGGCGAGCTACGCCCCTTGGGCGTGAAATTTATTGGCGGCCCCGTGCTGGAAGCGGCGTATGCCCGCGTGGACGTGCCGGGGCGTTTGGTGGAGGTGTATCTGCGCTGGGCGGATGGGCCGACGCCGCTCAACGGCGCCGAGAAAATCTTCATCCATGTCGGCGCGCAGGATGACCCCGCCGCGCTCATCGGCCAGCGCGACGAGCTGCTGGAATTGCATTCCCCGCGCGCCATCGCAGTGAACGGCGCGCGGGTGCATGGCTATGGCGTCCGCCTGAACGAGGCCCTGCCGCCCGGTCGGTATCACGTCCGCATCGGCCTGTATGATCCTTCGCGCGATGGCGCGCCGCGCCTGTTGACCGACGATGGCCGCGACGCCTTGGTGATCGCCTCATTCGCGGTCGAGTGAGTGATGATGATCCTTTCGGGCAGCGCCACCGCGTTGGCTACGGCGACTTGCGCGGTGTGCACAAAGGCGCGCTCGCCGGTGAACTCGTCGTACAGGCCGATCAACACCACATACTCACCCGGCCGTGCGTCGGCCGCGATGGTGAATGCGTGTGGGTCATGGATAAACCGGCCAGGCAACCAACACGTCGTCGGCAGCGTCCAGTTGGCCGGTCGGCCGTCCTGGTTGACGATGCGATACTGATCTTCCGGCGTATCGGCAATATGGATGAACACCTTGCGCGCCGTGCTCAACGGCGCATCGCTGTCTAGCTTCCAATATAGGTCGAGCGTCGCCGATTCGCCCGGCGCGAGCGCGCGTTTGACCACGTAGCCGAGCAATTGCACCTCGCCGTTCGGCTCGAAGCGGATGTTCGTCGGCGTCAGGTTGGCAGGCAGGGTGGCGTCTGGCACAGTGAGCGGGTCGGCACCATAGCCGATTACCCGCAACAGGCCGATCTGTGCCGTGGCCTGGACGACGACCAGGCCAACCACCCATGCTCGCAGCCAGGGCCAACGGCTCGCCTCGCCCGGTGCGCATGCTTCATCTCGCCCGGACGGGCGCCCGGACAGCCAGATGCCGGCCAGCCCAACGATGACCGGCGCGAAGTACATCCACACCCGGCCGGTCTCTCCCCGCGCCACGTGCAGCAGCGATTGCGCCGCGATGGTTGCCACCCAGGCCAAGGTCAGCGCCGGCGCCCGACGCCAGGTCAGAAGTGCAGCGATCGTCGCCAACGGCAGGCCGGCAAATGTGAAGAGGTCCCACGGATGCCAGACCACGAACGGCCAATAATCCCGCTCCAGCGCCAGGTGGGTGCGCATGGCGGTTGCGTAGGCGCCGGGCAGGTCGAAGCCGGCCAGCGCGATCACCGCCGCCCATGGACCGACGAAGCCGAGCAGCGTGACTATGCCTTGCGCAACCCAGCGCGGCAGCGACCGGAAGCGATCCACCTGCCAGATGCGGGCCAGGGCATACAGCCCGCAGATCATCGCGATGGGCAGGTTGCCGAAGCTCATCCATACTCCAACGAACAGCACCACACCGAGCGCGACGGCTGCTATCAGCCCGCGCCTGATTGACCGCGCATGAACCAGTCGCTCGACAAGCAGCAGGCCGGCCATGGTGATCAGGCCGAAGCTCCGATCCCATTGCGATGCCCACATCAGCGCCCCTGGGATCGGCAGGTAGAGCAGCGCGGCGATGGCCGCGGCGCGGTCATCGGCCACCCGCCGCACATAGAAGAAGGTGAGCACCGGCACCAGCCAGGCCGCTGCCGTCTCGGCGAGGATGCCGAACAGGCCGGCGGCGATCTGGGCGTCGTCCAGCGTTGCCGCGCGCAGGTCGAAGCAGGCCAGCGGCCGCAGCGTCGGCGCGAGCGCTCCGGCCAGCGCGGGGAAGGGCCGCAACAGTTGCACGCCGGCCCAGAAGATCATCGGCAGGCCGGGCGGATGGCGCTCGGCGTGGACGTTGTAGCTTTCCATCTCCTGGGCGAAGCGTCCCAGCCATGCGCGCAGATCATCCACCCGCACGCCGACGGTGAAGTAGCCGCCGGTGAAGTCGCTGTATTGCCGAAAGGCCAGGCCACGCAAGGGGAACGGCTCGACGATGTGGGTGGCGGCCGTTTGTAGTAGCACGCCGGCGACGACGACGTAGGCCAGCAGCAGCGTCACCTGCCATTGAGAGAGCACCGCCGGCGTGCGCGCCATCAGGATGAGCGCGACTGCGGCGTGGGCCAACAGGCCAGCGGCCAGCAACATCAGGGGCAACGCCGGCGGCGCTGCTCGCTCCCACAGCACCAGCGTGCGCGACGGATCGAACAGCAGCGCCGCCACGTAGATCGCCGTGGGCAGGCCGATGACCAGCGCCAACGCAACGCCTCTTTTGTCCCACCTCATCTGACCGACCTGATGGACGCGAACAGCATGCCGAGCGCGCTGAGCGCACTGAGCGCTGCGCCTATGTACAAATCCAGCGGGCGGTAGCTGAACTCCACGCTGACCTGGCCGGCCGGAATCGGCACACCCAACAGCGCGCCGTTGACGGCGACCGGCGCTACCTCGCGGCCGTTCACCAGGGCTACCCAGTTCCAGTGATAGGCCTGGCTGACCACCAGCAGCGCCGGCGCGTCGGCGCTGGCGGCCACTTTGATGTAACCCGCCGACTTACCCTCGATGGCAGCGCTGCCGCCCGCGCTGCGAGCGAGCAACTCATCCGCGGCGTTGATGACGATGGCTTCGGCAAACGGATCGAAGCCCGGCGCCCGCATCCGGCCATACATGGCATCGGCCGACGAGGCGCGGGTGATTCGGCGAGGGATCCATGCCCCGTTGAATTCTTGCGGTTCCCAGTCCAGCCGATAGGTGCTGGCCTGCTGGCCTTCGAACGTATCGCGGGCGAGCAAGAACCAGGGGATCATCACCCCCTCCGGCGTCTCCATCGCCCCGCGCCATGTCACTGCATGGCGGGCGTTGAGCAACTTCACCATCACGTCTTCGGGCGCGTTGTCCAGCAGCGATTTGTAGGCGCGCAGCACGATGGGCGAGCCGCCGCCCACTTCGTTCAGCCCGGCGATGCACGCCCCGTTCAGTGGCAGGCCGAAGTGGTTGTACACGCGGGAATAGCTGTTGGGCTGTTGCGTCGGCGCGATCGGCGCGATCAGTGGATTGGGTGGAAACGGATCGGCCAGGGGTTGCGTGGCGGTATAGCGGTTGGCAGCAGACAGATCGAAGACGATCAGGCCCAGGAGCGCGCTGCCCCATAGCCAACGCGGCACCTGGCCCAGGCGCGCCCGCCAGGCGAATAACGCTGCCGTCCCCAGCAGCCCCAGCACAACCAGCGCCAGCCGGTCGCCGGCGGAAGCTAACGACGCCTGAGCTGCTTCGACGACGGCGCGTTGCGTGATCAGTAATCCGATCAACAGGCTGAACGCGGCCGCCCCCCATATCGCCAGGCTGCGCCCGGCCCGCCAGAGCCTCCACCGGGCGCGCCGGCCCAGCGGACGAAGCAGCGCATGCGCGCCATAGGCCGCCAGCACGCAGAGCGCAAAAGTGATCACCACGGCATGGCGCTCCTGAGCCTGGAACTGGCGATAGCCCGGCGCGACCAGATAAGCCAGGTCGAATCCGACGGCGTTCGCGCCGAAGCTGAGCACCAGCGCGCCGATGCCGATGGCGACCCACAGCCCGGCATCGTCGAATCGCCGGCGTTGGGTGGGCGCGAGGGCCAGGCCGGCCAGCGCCAGCGGAGCGATGCCGATGTAGATCGGCTGCCACACGTTGATCACGCCGGTCAGCGCGACCAACGCGATGTCGTGCAACGCGAAGCCGCGCCCGGCCTCGACGAACGAGAGCGAGGCGCGGGTGGAAGCGAGCATAAACGACAGCGTGGGGATCAACTGCGCGGCGCTCAGCCCGATGGCAAACGCCCCGGCCACCGTTCCCCGCAGCAGGCCATGCCGCAACAGCGCCGCCCACGGCTCGCCGCGATGCGCTTGCCAAAACCAAAAGGCGAACGCAATAGCGCCGGTGTAGGCGATGAGGAGCATCGTCTGCGGGTGGCCAGCCGTGAAAGCAAGGAACACCAGCACGGCCAGCGATGACGCAGCCGGCAGCCAGCGCCGCGCCGTGGCCAGCCATTTGATCGCCAGCAGAATCAACGGCAGCCAGGCAGCGGTTTGCAGGATGGCCGTCTGCAACATGGCGTAGCCGGTCATGAAGCCACCGAACGCGTAGGCCGCTGCGCCGATCAGGGCAGCCGTCCGTCGCAGCCGTGGCCCCGGATAGCCGGCACCCACACGCAGGAAGGCATACATCCCCACGGCTGCCAGCAGCACGTGGCCCATCACTTCCCACTCCAGCGCGCGCAGCGGATATTCCTCCCAGCCCAGTGCGCGTCCGACCAGCATGGCAGCCAGCACCGGTGGATATAGCACTTGCGACTGCGGGTCGGCCTGGAATGGGTGGCCGCTATACAGGCACTCCTCGATGACCGGGAAGCGACCCGCCGCAAACTGGCGATAGGCAAGCTGGCGATAGGCCAGGAATTGCAGGGTAAAGTCGCCTTGTTGAAAGGTCAGCCGGTCGGCCTCGGCGGGGGTGAGGATGCGCCAGAAGAACAGCAACCACAGCAGCACGAGGACGGCCAGGGGGGCCGTTGCCTGTAGCCGGCGATGTGTGCGATGTGAGGCAATGTCCATGAGAGCGCGACGGGGGTGAGTATACTGATCGGCGTGTCGTCCCAAGCCCGCACATGGCTGGTCGCAGGTGTGCTCGTCTTGCTCTCCGTCTTCATCGGCCGCGAAGTCTTCCTCAGGCTGATCGCGCCGGCTGCGCCGCTCAATTTCGACGAAGCGGCGCATAGCTTGCCGGGATACTACGTGTTGCGCGACATCCTGGCGTTCGACTTGCGCGCGCTGTGGGGCGACTTCCACATTCAAACGCTGTGGCCGCCGGGCTTCTCGTTGTTACAAGCGCCGTTTTTGGGCATCCTCGGCCGCAGCGACGAGAGCGCGCGCCTGTTCGCCTACCTCATGCTCGTCGCGACGGCGCTGATGGCCTGCGCCATCGCCTATCAAATTGATCCGGAGCTGGCGCCGCTGGCCGGCCTGGCCAGCGGATTGATTTCGCTGAGCGCGCCGGGCTGGCTGTTCGTCGGCAGTTGGGCGATGCAGGAGACGCCGGTGTCGTTCGTCGTGTTCGTGGCGTTCTGGCTGTTCCTGCGCGCTTTACACACGCGGCGCGCGGCCTGGTTCTTCCTCACCGGCTGCGCGTTGTACTTCCTCTTCCTCACCAAGTACAACTACGCCGCGTTCGCCATCGTTGCAGTGGGCATCGTTGATCTGGGCGAGCGCATCCGCGAGCTGCGAACGAAGTATGCGCAATTGAGCATGCAGTCAATTCTCAATTCTCAATTCTCAATTCTCAATTCCCAACGCTCGCTCCTCGCGCTCTATGCGCCGCTCGTGTTCGGTCTTTTGTTCTGGTTCTTCGCTGGGACGGACATTGTGCCGACCGAGGTGAAGTGGCGCGACTTTCGCTTCTTCGTCACCAACGAAGATAGCGGTTATCCGTTTTGGAGCGCGGAGAACTTGTTGTTCTACGTGCGGGCAATGACCGACTGGTTGATGCCCGGCCCGCTCTTGGCGGTGGTGGCGCTGCTCGGCGCGGCTTGGGCAGTTGTCCGCGTACGCCATCCGGGAGTGACCTTGCTGGCCATCTTCTTCGCGCTCGGCTTCGCGCTGGCGACGGTGCACCAACTCAAAGCCGAACGTTACATTACCCCGCTCTTCCCCTCGTCCTGGCTGCTGACGGGGCTGGGCTTTGCGTGGCTGGTCAGGAAACTGGAGACTGGAGATCGGAGATTGGCGCCCCGGCCCATGATCTGCAACCTGCGATCCGGGCTGTCCATCTCCCTGCTTTTCGCCGTCGCTGGCTGGAGCTGGTGGACGTGGCTGCCGCGCTTGCAGCCGGTGTGGGCCGGTCACCTGGCCGACGACTTGCGCGCCGCGTCGCATCGCGTTGTGGACTGGCAGCAGGCGGATCGGCCGGTGCTGATCATCGGCACGTTCGGCGAGCTCAGCCCGCCGCTGTTCGAGTGGCGGCTGAGGCCGTTGCCGGCGTTTGCCAACACGCCGCATCCGATTCAGTACGACGCCCCGCCGGTGGACGGCCCGAGCGATATCGCCCGTGTGCAGCGTTGGTTGAATGAGAACCCCGGTGCGCAGGTCACGCTCATTCGCGTGGACGAGTGGTCGCCGTTGTATCAGACCGACGATATGCGCAACAAGAACGAATGGCGCCAGCGCCTCGTCCGCGCCTTCGGCGAAATTCGCGGCTACCGTCTGATGGACGAGGTCGCCTATCCCAACAGCGGCCTGACGATCAGCTACTATCTGCCCGGCTGAACTCGAACTTCAATCTGCTATCCAATGACCACCTTCCTGGCCAAACTCGCTCAAGCTCAGCGCAGGAATCGCTCCTGCTTGTGCATCGGGCTGGACATCGTGGTGGCACACACGCCGCTGCCGATTCAAAGCTACGACGAGCCGATGTTGCCGTTCGCCCGCGCCATCATCGAAGCGACTGGTGACCTGGTATGCGCCTACAAGCCCAACCTGGGCTTCTTCCTGGCAGAGGGTGCGGCCGGCATGGTTGCGCTTGAGCGCATCGTGCGGTTGATCCCGCCTGACATTCCGATCATTCTGGATGGCAAATTCGGCGACATCGGTCACACGGCGGAAGCCTATGCGCGCGGCGCGTTCGAGCAATTCAAGGCCGATGCAGTTACCCTCTCGCCTTACATCGGGAGCGATTCGATCCGCCCGTTCCTGAAATATGCCGATCGCGGCGTCTTCGTCCTGGCCCGCACCAGCAATGAGCACGCCTGGGAGTTGCAGAATCTGGAGGTAGAGGCGCGGCCGGCCACGGACGACCGGCCTAGGGGGTCGCACATGCCGCGCTTATACGAGAAAGTGGCGCTCATGGCTAACCGTTGGCATGCCGAGGGGCCGGGCGCGTGCGGGCTGGTGGTGGGTGCAACCGCGCCCGAGGAAATGGCCCACATCCGGGAGCTTGCGCCGCATCTTCCGTTCCTCATCCCCGGCATCGGCGTACAGGGCGGCGACCTGGAGGCGGCCATGACCTTTGGCCGGACGCGCGACGGCCTTGGCCCGGTCATTAACGTCTCGCGGGTAGTGCTCTACGCTTCGCGCAAAGAAGACTTCGCCGAGGCAGCGCGGGCGGCAGCGATGAAACTGGTGGAGGCGATGCGCGAACGCGCAGGGATGTAATTGCGCAAGCACGACGCGCAATACGCAACACGCGATACGCCGTGACCGACCATCAATCGCTCATCTCCCACCTCTACGACATCGGCTGCGTGAAGTTCGGCCAGTTTAGGCTGAAGAGCGGCTTGACCTCGCCCATCTACATTGACCTGCGCTTGCTCGTCTCGCATCCGACCGTCCTCAAGCAAGTCGCCCAGGCGATGGCAGATCAGATTTCTCAATTCTTCCCTTCCGCTTCGCTTCAGGGACGTTCCGCAATTCTCAATTCTCAATTCGATAGGATTGCCGCCATTCCCTACGCCGGCTTGCCAATTGGCGTGGCCGTTGCACTGGAAACCGGCCTGCCGCTGATCTACCCGCGCAAGGAAGCCAAGGACTACGGCACGGCCAGGTTGATCGAAGGCGAATATGCGGTCGGCGAGACCGTCTTGCTGGTGGATGACCTGATCACCCGTGGCACGGCCAAGATCGAGGCGCTCAAGCCGCTGACCGATGCAGGCTTGATCGTCAGGGATGTGCTGGTGCTGATTGACCGCGAACAGGGAGGACGCGCCGAGCTGGCTGCGCACGGCATCCGGCTGCATGCGGTGTTCACGCTTTCCGAGATGCTCGGAGCGTTGGTGCAAGCCGGCCGGCTCGCCCACGCGCAGCGCGATGACGTGCTGGCCTGGCTGCGCTCGACGCAATAGCACCTTGTGCTGAGGGCGCACGGCGACGGTCGAGCGCACGCGGTGCGCAAACGCACGCGATATGCGAAGATGGCTCGCTCTTCGCCGGATCGCCATTCGATGTGCTGCGATAATTGTGCGCGATGGCTGTTGCCCAGCTCCATGCCGATGTGCACACGAACGCGGTGACGGCTGCCGGATCCGGCCCGCAGCTTGCCGTCACGTTGTGCGGCGTGCGCTTCCCCAATCCCACCGTGCTCGCTTCGGGCATCCTCGGCCTGAGCGAGCAGGTGTTCGCCCGCTTGGCGCAGGCCGGCGTCGGCGGCATCACCACCAAGTCGTGTAGCCTCAAGCCGCGCGCCGGCTGGCCCAACCCGACCATCGTCAACTGGGGCGAAGGGCTGATCAATGCCATCGGATTGAGCAACCCCGGCGTCGAGGTGATGGTCGAGGAGATTCGCGCCGCCAAGAAGTTGCTGGCGCCGTACGGCGTGCCGATCGTCGCCAGCATCTTTGCCAACACCATCTACGACTTTGGCGTGCTCGCCCGCTATGTCAGCGAAGCCGAACCTGACTTGATAGAAGTCAACATCTCCTGTCCGAACCTGGACGCGCAGCACGAGGAGATGTTTTCCTCCAACGCTTATGTTTCAGCCCAGGTAACGCGCGTGGTCAAGCGCAATGCCAACTGTCCGGTGGTGATGAAACTCTCGCCCAACGTGGAGGACATCGCTGCGATTGCCATCAGCGTGGCTAATGCCGGTGCTGATGCCATCTGTGCTATCAACTCGCTCGGTCCGGGGCTGGTGTTGGACATTGAGACGGCCCGGCCGGTACTGGCCAACGGCACCGGCGGTGTGAGCGGCCCGGCCATCCGGCCGATTGCCGTGCGTTGTGTGCGCGACATCTGCCAGGCGCTCAGGAACGCCGGCTTGAAGACGCAGGTGATCGGGACGGGCGGGGTGACCACGGCGCGCGACGCCATCGAGATGATCCTGGTCGGCGCGACCTGCGTCGGCATCGGCAGCGCCGTGTATCGCGGGTTGGGCGTGTTCAGCGAAGTGACCTCCGGCCTTGTGGACTACATGACAAGGCACGACTATGAAGGCGTTGAGCAGTTTCGAGGCAGGGCTCTCGACCGGATAAAGTAGGTTTAAAGTAGGTTTTCTGACCCGTTGAAGGGCTAAATCGAGCAGTGCCGAGAGGGGGACGTGAATCAGCTCCGTCTGTATTTGAGCCGCCAGGCCGACGGCATCGGCCGCTATATCTGGGAGCAGTTTTGGCAACTGCTGGTCGGCTGGGTGCCCACCGTCGTCGGGATAGCCGTGCGAGCTGTATTGTACCGCCTGATCCTGCGGATGGACGGGCTGGCCGCCATCGAGAACAATACCCGCCTGCGCTTCGCCAGCCGGATCAAGCTCGGCAAGGGCAGTTATCTCGACCAGGGCGTGTATATCCATGCCTGCCCCAACGGCGTGGAAATCGGCGAAGGTACCTATGTCATGCACGGCAGCGTGCTGCACGTCTACAACTTCCGCAACTTGCCTAACAGCGGCATCTGGATCGGCAAAAATAGCCTGATCGGCGAGATGAACGTGATTCGCGGGCAGGGCGGGGTGCATATTGGCGATCGCGTCTACACGTCGCCGCTGTGTCAGATTATTGCAGTCAACCACGTCTTCGATGATCCAGCCAGGCCGTTTGTAGAGCAAGGCATCACGGCCGAGGGCATCTGGATCGAAGACGACGTGTGGATAGGCAGCGGGGCGGTGATCCTCGACGGCGTGCGGGTGGGCAAGGGCGCCGTGGTGGCTGCGGGCGCAGTGGTCACGCGCGATGTGCCGCCGCACGTGGTGGTCGGTGGCGTGCCGGCGAAGGTCATCAAGGAGATCACGCCCGAAGCGGCGAAGATTGCGCAGGCGACGCGGACGGCACGGGTGTATCAAATTTAGCCTCTCAAATTCGTCTGTGGGGAAGGAGTCGGGATGCTGGGCGGAAATTGCATCGAAGCGCGACTAACAGGCAGACAGGCGCGATATCGTTATTGGGATCTCGCCTTAACGAAGCACACACATAGAACTTTCCTTATCAAGGGAAACGCTCTCCGCGGCGTTCCAAAAAAGCAAGGGGAAATAAACCAAATGGGAGCAGCCAGCATGTCACTCGGCACGATGCCACGCTCCGCTGCATCTGTCGCGCCGGCGACTCAGTCGCAACACAAACTCTCCGTCATCATCCCGGCCTACAACGAAGAGGACGGCATCGCCGAAATCGTCGAGCGCGTGCTCGCCATCGAGCCGGAGCTTCAGAAGATCGGCGTGGGCGAACTGGAGTTGATCGTGGTGGACGACGGCAGCAAAGACCGCACGGCGGAGATCGTGCGCGGCTATCCGGCCGTCCGGCTGATCCAGCACAAGGTGAACAGAAACTATGGCGGCGCACTCAAGACCGGCTTCCACCACGCCACCGGCGACCTGCTGGCTTTTCTGGACGCCGACAGTACTTATCCGCCCGAATACTTCCCGCAGATGTGCAAAGCAGTGCTGGATGGGGCCGATATGTGCGTGGGCAGCCGCATGGCCGGCGCGAAGAACGACAGCCCCAAGATCCGCCAGCTCGGCAACTTCCTCTTTGCACAGTTGGTCAGCCTGCTCAGCAACACCCGCGTGACCGACGTGGCCAGCGGTCAGCGTGTCTTTCGGCGTGACGTGCTCCCCTTGTTGTATCCCTTGCCCGACGGACTGAACTTCACACCGGCGATGAGCACGCGCGCGCTTCACGAGAACCTGAAGATCGTCGAAGTGGCTGTGCCACATCACGAGCGCTCCGGTCGCAGCAAATTAGGCGTGGTGCGCGACGGCATGCGCTTCCTCAACGCCATCGTGTGGACGGCGCTTGCGTATAATCCGGCCCGCATTTTCGGGGGGATTGGCCTGATCGGCGTCGCGATCGCGGCTCTGGTCGCCCTGACGTTGATCGGGCTGCGCCTGAGCGGAGTGAATCAGCTCGGCCCGTGGGGGGTGTTCGCCGTATTCGCGGGGTTGACGTTGGGTGTGGCCGGCGTGAGCGTGTTCACGTTGGGCATGATGTTCAACTATCTGGTGTCGCTCTTCCATAAGCGACCAATTCGCCAGGGGTTGTTTGGAAGGCCGATTTTCAAGACGCCCCTTGACCGGCACTTTTGGTGGATGGGCGGGTTGTTGGCCTGTGTGGGGATCGCGCTGGCTTTCGTCAGCCTGGCGCTCGGGTTGAGCAACGCTGGCCCTGCCGGCAGCAACCGCCAGTGGTTCTGGATGCTGAGCAGCTCGATGGTCTTCCTGGTCGGCGTGCAACTGTTAGTGTCGTGGTTCGTTATGCGCGTGCTGGAAGAGCTGGCGCAGCGCGAGGGTCAGGTGGATGCCGATCTGGCCGGGAAAGCGGTGAAGTGAGAGAATTTGACAGGCTAAAAACCGGTTTTTGATACCGCTGGAAGGCAAAATGTGCTGCAGTTCAGCCAGCCTGCTTCGACAAACAAGTTGTCACGCGCGTAAAGGGACGTGTGATTTATGCCCGGCCCGACTGGTCAACGGGGCCACCGATTGTTGTGAGGGAAGGAAACTGAAATGAGCGAGAACAAAGCGAACACCAGCGTGGAACCGAAGAAGCCGACGACAACGGCTGCACCGCCGGAGAAGAAAGACCCATTCAAGGAGGCACTCAAGCCGTTGAGCAAGGAAGAGCAGCTCAAGTTCAACCTCGGCACCCGCGGCGTGCGCAATCTGCCGGCGCCGAAATTCCCTGACGCGGACCTGGCTGTGCGCGCCAAGGGCATCCGCCGGCCGGCCTATAAGGTGGATATCCTGCTGGTCAATCCGCCTACGCCCGATGGCGCGATCTGGATCCGCAGCCAGCACCGCGTCGGCCGCCGCAGCCGCGAGAACATGATCTGGCCACAGATGGAGCTGGCGCAGATGGCGGCCATGCTCGACGAAGACTACACCGTCGCCGTGATTGATGCCAACGCCGAGCGCATGAGCTGGCCGGAGTTCGAGGCCAGGCTCAAAGAGCTGCGTCCGCGCTTCTACCTCACCCAGGTGACTGCGCCGACGCTGACCAACGATATGTATGGCGCGTTCCTGGCTCGCAGCCTGGGCGCCATCACCATCGGCTTCGGCACCCATGTCACCCCCATGCCGCGCGAGACGCTGGAAAGCTTCCCGGCGCTCGACTTCGTGTTGCGCGGCGAGCCGGAACTTACTCTCCGCGAGCTGATGGACACCATCATGGCCGTCAACGGCGAGTGGACCAGGACCGAGGACGGCAAGCTAATCAAGAAAGACGGCACGCCGGCCGATGCCGACGGCCACATAGCTCACATGATGAGGGATGCCGATCCGACTTGGGCCCCAGCCTGGACGCTTGACTCGCTCGACCAGCCCATCGCTGACGATCGCATGAAGATCACCCATACGCAGCTCGCCGCGATCAAGGGCCTGGCCTGGCGGCGCGGTTCGGAAGTCGTCGTCAACTTCGACCGACCGTTCATTCGCAACCTGGATGACCTGCCCATCCCCCGGCATGACTTGCTGCCGTACGACAAATATCGCATCCCCATGATCAAGGGCCCGTACACGTTCATCGTGACGAGCCGCGGCTGCACGGCCGGCTGCAAGTACTGCATCAAGCACGTCTCGTATCAATGGTCCACGCGCCTCCTGTCGCCCGACCGCATCATGCAGGAGCTACGGCTGCTGCGCGACTTGGGTATCCGCAACATCCACATGTATGCCGACCTCTTCACGATCAACCGAGACCAGGTGATGGGCCTTTGCGAGCGTATCGTGAACGAGCGGCTGGACATCAAGTGGACCTGCAACAGTCGAGTGGACTACGTGGACGAGGAGATGCTCGCCGCAATGGGCCACGCCGGCTGCTGGATGATCTCTTGGGGGATCGAGAGCGGGAACGAGGCGATCCTGAAGCGCGCGCACAAGGGAGCCGACCCTAAGTAGGCCCGGCATGCGCTACTCTGGGCCCGCCAGGCGGGCATCAAGAACTGGGGCTACTTCATCATCGGCCTGCCGGGTGAGACTGTGGAGACCATTCGGCAGACCATCGACTTCGCGAAGAGCCTACCCCTCGAACTCGCCCTCTTCCACATCGCCGCACCTTACCCCGGAACCCCCTTCTTCTTCGAGGTGGTGGAGAAGGGGTGGTTCCGCGAGGGCACGCGCTGGGAAGAGGTGGACATGGACAAGGGCACGGTCCTGCAGTACCCCGGCCTGTCGGCCGAGGAGTTGATGTACTGGCAAAAGCGCGCGTTCCGTGAGTGGGCCATGCGGCCGGGGCCTGTATGGACCTACCTCCAGATGCTCGCCTCCGATCGGCGGACGTTCAAGCGCGCCGTGCGGGTCGGGCTGGAACACTTGCGCTGGGCCCTGGTGCCCGCGGGGGCCCATGCGTCCCGATCCTAGCGCCGGCACACCGGCTCACTGAGCCCATGAGTATCGAGACCGCCGCCAGCCCCGCGCTGCCCGGCACCGTGACGGCCGAGGGCCAGAGTAAGGCGTCCGCCTGCCCGCGCGCGCAGTGGCGCGTCCTGACGCTGACGCTGGTCGTCATCGACGCCCTCGCGTTGGCGACGGCCTTCAGCGTCGCTTACCTGGTCCGCTTCACAGCAGGCGTTCCACTGCTGGTCACGCCAAGCCATCGCATCGAGTTCTACTCGTCCGTCGCGTTCTGGGCCCTTCCAGCCTGGCTTGGGCTCTTCGCACTGTACCGGCTTTACGACCGGCGGCGGCTGTTCGCTGGCCTGCAGGAGTACACGCGCGTCTTCCACGCTTGCACGGCCGGGGTGTTGGTCGTCATGGTGGTCAGCTT
>JAIMBB010000052.1 GCA_023511655.1 Anaerolineae bacterium | reverse complement strand
ATGAGATTGGCCTTTCGCTTTGGTTTAATAAGATTGTGCCAGTTTCATGAGCATTCCGCAAAGTGTTAGCTACTCAGGGGTGCGATGTCAGGACGGCCGGCTGCCAAACACGCTTGGCATGAGCGTAAAATAGCCTCCTGTGCTTCGGTGTTTTGCCGATCGTTTGTGCTTCAGCGCATCCTCGATGCTGTGCTGCGACGAACCGTCGGAGGCAACGCAGTGTTTTACCTTCCAGCGTTAAATTGTGGCTCTTCCGCCGCGCGTCAGCTCTGCGCCATGTGTGGGGGTGTGGCCGGGTGCTAACGAGGTTGCCGTACTACTACGCGGTCGCGTTTGACGAGAAGAGGAAGTTACGGAGAAGAAATGGATAAAGAGAATCTGGTCGCTCTCTACCGGCAGATGGTCCTCATCCGTGTGTTCGAGGACCGCGCCGCAGAGATGTACGCCAAAGCCAAGATCGCGGGGTTCCTGCACCTCTACAACGGTCAGGAAGCGGTCGCCGTCGGGTCGGTATCGGCTTTGAACCCCGATGATGATGTGGTCGTCAACTATCGCGATCACGGTTGGGCGCTGGCGCGTGGCTCATCGGCCCGCGCCGTGATGGCCGAGCTGTTCGGCCGCGAGACGGGCACCACCGGTGGCCGAGGCGGTTCAATGCACCTGGTGGATGTGAAGAATCGCTTCTGGGGCGGTTACGCCATCGTGGGTGGCCATCTTCCCCTGGCTGCCGGTTTGGCGGCTGCGGCGCAATATCTCAAAACCGGCCGCATCACCCTGTGCTCGATGGGTGATGGCTCGACCAACATCGGCACCTTCCATGCCGCGATGAATTGGGCCAAGCTGTGGAACCTGCCCATCATCTTCATGGTCGAGAACAACCAGTATGCCATGGGGACGCATTACGACGTACACAGCGCCGTGCCGATGATCCAGAAAGCGGCCGGCTACAACATGTACGCCGAGGAAGTAGACGGCATGGACGTGATGGCGGTGCGCGAAGCGGTGTGCCGGGTGGCCGAGCGCGCGCGCAAAGGCGAGGGACCTTCCTTCTTAAACGTCATCACCTTCCGCTATCGCGGCCATTCGATGGCCGACCCGGACGTGCAACGCGACAAAGCCGAGATCGCGCGCTGGAAGGAGCGCGATCCCATTACGCGCTTCGCGACCGAGGTGCTGTTGAGGCGCAACCTTGTTACTCCAAAGGAACTCGAGGATATCCAGAAGAGCGTCGAGCATGAAGTGGAAGATGCCATCGAGTTCGCGGACAAGAGCCCTGAACCGCCGTTGGAGTCCCTCTATCACTACATCTACCAACAGCCGGTGCGGAACATGCAAATCGCCGGTTCGCTCATCCGCCCGCCGACGCTGGCGCGGGACATTCCGGCGAACGGCAAACACGCTTGATGGCGCCGATCGCATCGCCGCTGGCTGAATGCCCCTTATCGCGTTCGACGCACGATGCGCATCATGCCGACATTTTGAGCTATGGCGGAAATTACTTATCGCGAAGCCTTGAAACGCGCGCTGCGTGAGGAGATGCAGCGCGACCCCACGGTGGTGATCTGGGGTGAGGATGTGGTGGCCTATGCCGGCGGCGGCGCCTATGGCGTGACGTCGGGCCTGGCCAAGGAATTCCCCGGCCGCGTGCGCGACACACCCATCGCCGAAGAGGCCATCATCGGCGTCGGCATCGGCGCGGCTATGGGTGGCCTGCGACCGGTGTGCGAGATCATGACCGTGAACTTCACCCTGGTGGCCTGGGATCAGATCGTCAACCATGCAGCCAAACAGAGCCACATGTTCAACGGCCAGATCAAAGTGCCGATGGTCATCCGCACGCCGAACGGACACGGCCGCACGGCGGCCACACATTCGCAGAACTTCGATGCCTGGTTCGCCCATATTCCAGGTTTGAAGGTCGTCGCGCCTGCCACGCCCTACGATGCCAAGGGCTTGCTCAAAACCAGCATTCGCGACGACGACCCGGTGGTCTTCCTGGAACACTTGCAGCTCTACGGCACGCGCGGCGAGGTGCCGGACGAGGAATATCTCATCCCCATCGGCGTATCCGATTACAAGCGACGTGGCAAAGACCTGACCATCGTCACGTGGGGTCGCATGACGATGGAAAGCTTGAAGGCCGCCCGTATCCTGGCCGAGGAAGGCGTGGATGCGGAAATCGTGGATCTGCGCACCTTGCGTCCGCTGGATTTGTCGCTGGCGTTCGAGTCCGTGCACAAAACCAATCGCGCTATCGTGGTGGAAGAAGGCTGGCGCACCGCTGGCCTGGGCGCAGAGATTGCGGCGTCGCTTCAGGAGCAGGCCTTCAACGATCTGGATGCGCCGATCGCACGGGTGGCTGGCCTGGAAGTCCCGATGCCCTACGCTAAGAATCTGGAGCGCGCGACCTTGCCGTTCGCTGAAGACGTGGTGGCAGCCGTGCGCGCAATGATGCAGAAGCAATACTAAATTGAGAATTGAGAATTGAGAATTGAAAAACAGGCAACACAGCACTTTTCAGTTTTCCATTTTCGATTCTGCATTCTCCAATGGCTACACAAATCACCATGCCCCAGATGGGCTTCGACATGACCGAGGGCACGATTGCTGCCTGGTTGAAGAAAGAAGGCGACGTCGTCAACAAGGGCGAGCCGATCGCGGAGATCGAGACCGACAAGACCACCATCCAGGTCGAATCGTTCAGCAGCGGCGTGTTGCGCAAGATCATCGCCCAGGTAGGACAGAAAGTTCCTGTCGGCGAGGTGATCGGCATCATCGCCGATCCCGACGAGCAAGTTGAGGCGCCTCAGCCGTCTGCCTCGGCTGCCTCGCCGGCTCAGCCATCTGTGCCGAAGGTGAACGGCGCGGCGCAACCAGCAGCCCCAGCGCCAGCAGCAGCACAGCCGCCGGCGCCACCGGTTGTCAACGAAGGTCGCATCATCGCCACGCCGGTGGCCAGGCGACTGGCCGAAGAGCGAGGCATTGACCTGCGCTACGTCAAGGGCACCGGTCCCGAAGGTCGCATCACCAAGGCCGACGTTGAGGCGTTCGTGCCGCCGGCGCGGCTTGCGCCCGAGCCGGAACCCATCGGCAAACCGGTTGGCAGCCCGATCCTCAAAGAGCCGGAGCCAACCCCGCGGCCAGCCCCGGCCGTCGAACCTGCGCTCCAGCCGGCGGTCGTCCCGGCGGTTGCGCCGGCGACCAAACAGCCGCTCACACGCATGCGCCAGACCATCGCTACACGCATGGTCGCCAGCAAGCAGCAAGTGCCTCACTTCTACATCACCGTCTCGGTGGAGATGGATGTGGCCCTGGCGTTGCGCGCGCAGATCAACGAATCGCTGAAGCCGGAAGGGATCAAGATTTCGGTGAACGACATGGTCATTCGTGCGGTTGCCCTGGCCTTGCGGCGTTTCCCGAACATGAACGCCTCGTTCACGCCCGAGGGCCTTGAGCAGCACGACCATGTCCACGTGGGCAGCGCTGTGACGGTCGAGGGTGGTCTGGTCACCGTGACTGTGCGCGACACCGATACCAAGACGCTCAAGCAGATCAGCCAGGAGATGACTGCGCTGGTCGAGCGGGCGCGCAACAACAAGATGCAGCCGGGCGACATCGGTGGGCAGACCTTCACCATCAGCAACCTCGGCATGTACGACGTGGAGAACTTCATCGCCATCGTCAACCAACCCGATGCGGGCATCCTGGCGGTCGCGACGGCCACGCCCACACCCGTCGTGCGCAATGGCGAGGTGGTGGTTCGCACCATCATGCGTATGACGCTCTCGGGCGACCATCGCGTGACCGACGGTGCAGAGGGCGCTCAGTTCATCAACGAGGTTAAGCGCCTGCTCGAGAATCCGTGGAGCCTGGTGCTATAGCCGGCCTGGCGACGCGTCGCTTGACCAACGCGTTTGGTCGGCGACGCTTTTTATCCGGTAACTTTCCCGCTCAGCACCAGGCCGGTATGAGTTCCGAGTTCGTCATCCAAGGCGGCGCAAAGTTGCAGGGCGAAGTGATCGCCTCCGGCAACAAGAACGCTGCGCTGCCATTGCTGGCTGCCTGCTTGCTCACCGACGAACCGCTTGTGCTGCACAATGTGCCGCGCATTCGCGACGTGGAGATCATGATGCAGTTGTTGCGAACGCTCGGTGCATCGGCGGAATGGATCGGTTCAAACAGCCTGCGCTTGCAGGCGGCCGACGTGAACGCGTGTGACTTGAGCCGCGACCTGTGCCGCGAAATCCGCGCCAGCATTCTGCTGGCTGGGCCGATGTTGGGGCGGGTCGGCGAAATTCGTCTGCCACCGCCGGGCGGGGATGTGATCGGCCGTCGCCGCCTAGACACCCACTTCCTGGCTTTCAGCGCGCTGGGCGCGAGCATCGCCGTCAACGGTGACTTTCAGCTCAGCGCCGATGGCCTGGCCGGCGCGGATATCCTGCTCGACGAAGCCAGCGTGACTGCTACCGAGAACGCCATTATGGCCGCGGCACTGGCCAGGGGCACAACCGTGCTGCGCAATGCCGCCAGCGAGCCACACGTGCAGGACCTGTGTCATTGCCTGATCCGAATGGGATTGACCATCGAAAACGTCGGCTCCAACACGCTGATCATTCACGGCCGCGAACGCCTGGGCGGCGCCGAGTTCACCTTGGGGGCGGACAACATCGAAGTGACTAGCTTCATCGTGATCGGCGCATTGTGTGGGGGCGAGCGTGGGCTGTGGATCCGCAAGGCTGCCCCGGAGCACCTGGGCATGACGCGGCTGGTGTTGCGCCGGCTGGGGATTCGCTTCGACGTTGAGGGCGGCGATGTGTTCGTGCCTGGCCACCAGCGCCTGGTGGTGGAGCCGGAATTCGATGGCTATATGCCGAAGATTGACGACAACCCATGGCCGGCCTTCCCTGCCGATGCGATCAGTTCGGCAATCGTAGCAGCGACCCAGGCCGAAGGCAGCGTGTTGTTCCACGAGAAGATGTTCGAAAGCCGCCTGTACTGGGTGGATAAGCTCATCAGCATGGGCGCGCGCATCGTGTTGTGCGACCCACACCGCTGCGTGGTCCAAGGGCCGAGCCGGCTGCGCGGCGAACGCGTCCAGAGCCCGGACATCCGCGCCGGCGTGGCGCTGGTCATTGCCGCGCTGTGCGCCGAGGGCGAAAGCGTGATCCAGAATGTGCAGCAGATTGACCGTGGCTATGAACGATTCGAGGAAAAGCTGCGCGCGATCGGCGCCAATATCGTGCGGCGATGATCCGTTCGCTATTGCGCCGACGCCTGGGCCGGCATGGGGCGCTTGGCTTCTTTGCTCCGCCGCGCGAGTGCGCGGATCAGCAGCAAGCCGTTCAGCAACCAGGTCATCACGATGGCGTTCCACATCATCGCCGGCACCAACGCGGCCGGGTTGCCATTCACCCAGGGCAGCGGTGGGTAGTAGCCGTATCCGCCCAGTCGTCCGGCGGCGATGGGGGCGTAATCCACGAGGTCGCTGATCATGAACCATGCCAGCATGAGCAGCGAGTCGCGTATGCTCGGCCGCACGTATTGCAATAGCAGCAGGCCCATGATGGTCAACCCGAAATGCGTGGCGAACATGACCGGCCCGCTGAAAATGCCGCTCAGTTCCACATCACCTGTGCGCGCCCAATACAATGCCCAGAACGACATCGTCCATACGCCATACTTGATGCAGAACACTGCTGCAGCCTGGTTGATCAGGTTGCTGGTGCGGCCCACGTGCATCAGGATGAGCGCGATGCCGAATACCAACGCCGCCAGCGGACAATCGGGAATGAAAGGGTAAGCCCATAGCGGCGCGTTGACCTCGCCGAAGAAGCTGCCATACCAGCCGATCGTACCGATGACGAACGCAAAGGCACAGGCGATGAAAGCCAGCCAGGCTGCTGATGGCGTGCGGATCACCCAATCACTCAGCGAGCGAATCAGCTTCATGGAATACCTCTTGGTCGGAAGTGTAGCGCACATTTGGCGCTGCGATTCTCGTCGCACCCGCCCGGTTGCATGAGGTGGTTGCTCGTCTAGAATCTCTTGCTCTGTCCAAAACTTGCGATGTCGGGAGGATAGCGATGCGATTTGGGATGAGCGGGTGTTTCCTACCCGCCGACATGAACGACCTCACGCCCGATATGTGCCGCCGAGTGCGGGCGCTGGGCTTCAGCGGCATCTTCACCCGTTTCGCGGCGAACGATCCGCGCGAGACGCCACGCAGCGCCGCGCAGCGCGTGCGCGACATGTTGCAGGGCGAAGGCGTGCGCATGTATCAGGCCACCGGCTACTGGCAAAACATGGTGACGCCCGATGAAAACGTCCGTCGTGAGTCGGTGCGCGTGATCCAGGCTGCGCTCCGGTTGGCGGGCTGGATGGGCGCGCGCGGCATAGATACCGGCCCTGGTTCGATGTATCCCCACAGCGCAGGCGTGCATGCGGCGTCGTGGTGGCCGCATCCCTACAACTGGACGGCTGAAGCGCGCCGCCAACTGGTGAAAACGTTGAAGGAATGCGCGCCGGCTGCTGAGGATGCCGGCGTGTTGCTCAGCCTGGAGGGCGCGCAGACGGTCACACTGGAGAACGCACGCGTGACGCGCGAAGTGTTGGACGAAGTCGGCTCACCCTGGGTACGCAGCGATTACGACTCGGCCAACTGGTTGACATTGAAGACGGTTTACGACTCGACCTCGGCGATCAACGCCGACTTCGACACGCTCGGCGAGCATATCGTCAGTTGTCACGCTAAAGACGCCTGGCCGGTGAACCATTTGAACGTCCGCGTGGATCAGGGCTGTCCAGGGCGTGGCCTGGTGGATTTCAAGACGCTCTTTCGCCGCATGGAAGCGCTCTCGCCCGACTTCCCGGTGATCGCCGAAGGCAATACGACCGAGGAGTTGCCTCAGGTGAGTGCGCTGTTCCACCGTCTCGCTGAGGAACTCAACATTCGTGTCCTGACGGATTGAATCGTCTCCCAATCCCCAACCACCACTCAACCAACTTTCAATTCTCCATTCTCCATTCTCAATTCCCATGCCCACTCTCCGCTTTGCTGCTCCCCAAGAACGCCGGTTGGCCATCGTCACGGGCGGCGCGCGCGGCATTGGTGGCGCGACTGCCGTGCGGCTGGCCGAGGATGGCCGTGACGTCGTGATTGCCGATCTGGATGAAGCCGAAGCAGCCGGCACACTGGCGGCCATCGAGTCGCTTGGCCGGCGCGCCCTGTTCATCAAAACCGATGTGTCGGTTGAAGCCGAGGTTCATGCCATGGTCGCGCGCGCGGTCGAGGTGTTTGGCCGGCTGGATATCCTGGCCTGTTGCGCCGGCATCTTCGGCCGCGAGACGCCTTTCTTGGAAATTGCGAGCGACGATTTCGATCGCATCATGCGGGTCAACGTCCACGGCGTCTTTTATTGCCACCAGGCTGCCATCCCGCACATGCTGCGCCAGGGGTGGGGCAGGTGCGTGACGATCACCAGCGCTGCGCGCCTGGGCGCGACGCACAATGTCTCGTATGGCGTCAGCAAAGGCGCGGTTTGGTCGCTGATCATGGCGCTGGGCAATGCCTATCCTCGCCAGGGCGTGTTTGTGAACGGCGTGGAGCCGGGCCGCGCGCTGACGCAGATGGTGGTGCCGCGTTTCTCCAAGGAACATTTGGAAAATCCCGGCGTGCCGATCGGCCGTTACGCCGACGCCGAAGAGGTGGCCGAGGTGATCGCCTTCCTGACTTCGGAGCGCAACACCTATACCACCGGCGCGGTGTGGAGCGTGAAGGGCGCCAGCGGCTGGAGCTGAGTCGCTACCAGCGCGTCGCTTTGAACTTCCAACCCGGTTGCACTTTCTGCATCTCGGCTTCGTCGTCGCGCCTGGTCAAGCCGCACCGCACGTAGTTCTCGTGCAGCGTGGCCAGGGCAACACGGTCGAGCTCAATGCCCAGGCCCGGCGCATCGCCGACCACCAGATCGCCATCGTCGAACTGCAAGCGCCCACCAACCAGCGGCTCTTCGACCTGCCAGGGGTAATGCGTATCGCAGGCATAGGTGAGATTGGGCACTGCCGCCGCCAGGTGCGCCATCGCCCGCAGCGAGATGCCGACATGGCTGTTGGAGTGCATGGATAGCCCACGGCCGAATGTGCGACAGATGCGCGCCAGTTCGACCGAGGCGCGCAACCCGCCCCAAAAGTGGTGGTCGCTCAAGATGACGCGTTCGCTGCCCAGGCGAATGCTGCCGGGGAGGTCATCGAACGAGGTGGTGCACATGTTTGTCGCCAGGGGGATGTCCACCGCACGCGCGACGGCAGCCATGCCCTCTTGACCGCGCGTTGGGTCTTCCAGATACTCCAGGGCACCTTCCAGCTTTTTGCCGTAGGCAATGGCCGTGTCCACCGACCAGACCGCGTTAGGGTCGAGGCGCAAAGGCACCTGCGGGCCGAAAGCCTCGCGCAGCGCGAAGATGGTGTTCACTTCCACTTCGGGCTCGAACACGCCGCCCTTCAGTTTAAGCGACTTGAAACCGAATGCTTGACACATTGCCTGGGCCTGGGCGACGATGCCTTCGGGCGTAAGGGCCGCGGCCTGTCGTGCGGCAGCCCAGCCGGTCGCGTTGGGATCGGTGTCGAACCCCAGCTCGCCGCCGGCGCCCTCGTATTTGTAGAACAGATAGGCCGAGAACGGCACGCGGTCGCGCACCTTGCCGCCCAGTAAATCGCACACCGGCCGGCCGATGGCTTTGCCGATCAAATCCAGGCAGGCCACCTCGACGGCGCCGAAGCTGCGCGCAGCACGCCGGCTGTGGATGGTGGTGCGCATGGCGTTACGGTCGCCGCTTACCGCCTCGCCGAAGTGTGCTTCAATGTCCATCGCCATAGCAGTCAAATGGAAAGGATCGCGGCCCACCACCAGGTGACGGATGGCTTCCAGGTCGGCGACGACATCTGCGCCGCCGGGAAGTTCGCCCAAGCCATAGATATCGTCGTTGCTGACTACCTCGACGATCACGCGCAGGGCGTAGGGGGCGTGCAAGCCGGCGGCGTTCAACAACGGCGGATCGGAGATGGCGATCGGGGTGATGTGAAAGTCGGTGATACGCATGGTGAGGTGGTTTTAGCACAACCCGGCGACTCCGCATGAATGTTGTCCGGTTAGGCAGCGTGCCTTTGGCTAGAATGTCGCCTGGATGATTCGGCGATTCGCAGCACTGTGGGGGATGGCATGGCTGGCTGGCTGTTCCATTGCGCCACCATCGCAGGTGCCATCTCCCTCACCCCCCGCGGTCGCCCCTTTCGTCTCCCGGCCTGTCGAGGTGAGTGCCGATTGCTCCACGCTCTGCATCCGCCGGCTCTCTAGCGGCGAGCTGCCGAAGTGGACCAAGCTCGAGCTCGACCTGGAGACCACAGCGCAAGCTCACAACCCCTTTGACCCGAATCAGATTGACCTGGCGGTGCGCTTCACGTCCCCCATGGGCGAAGTGATTGAAGTGCCGGCTTTCTTCTACAGCCATGCCGGCGAGCGCGGCTGGAAGGCGCGTTTCACACCGACGGTTGAAGGTGAATGGCGCGCCCAGGCCGTGATGCGCGTGCCCCTCACATTCGAGGGCGACGCGGTGACCTTTCGAGTGTTGCCTGCCGAGCCGGGTGTGCATGGCTTTTTGCGCGTGGATCCGCGCAACCCGCGTTACCTGGCGTTCGACGACGGCACCCCCTTCTTCGCCATCGGCCTTAACCTGGCCTGGTGGAGAGACGATCCAATCGAAGACTACCGACGCTGGTTCGACGCGCTGCGCGCGCACGGCGCAAACGCTGCGCGCATCTGGATGGCCCCCCAGTCGTTCAGCGTGGAGTGGCGCGATACGCCGCTAGGCGATTACACCGCGCGCATGGATCGTGCCTACTACCTGGATCAGGTGTTCGAGATGGCCGAGGCGCGCGGCATCTATATTCAGCTCGTCTTGCTTGACTATAGCCAGTTCAGCCTGAACGTGTATCCGCTCTGGGAGCACAACCCATACAACGCCGCCAACGGTGGCCCATGCGCCCGGCCGCGCGACTTCGCCACCGATCCGGCAGCGCGTGCCCTGTTCAAGCAGCGCCTGCGCTACATCGCAGCGCGCTGGGGATACGCCACCCATCTGCTGGCCTGGGAGTGGTGGAACGAGGTGAACTTTACCGAGCTGGTGGAGACGGCGCTGCTCAAGCCGTGGATCGAGGAGATGACGGCTTCCCTGCGCGCACACGATCCTTATCGGCATCTGGCCACCATCAGCTACTCCGTGCCCGGCGACCCGCGCATCTGGAACATGCCGGAGATAGACATAGTGCAACGTCACGAGTATATCGGCGAGGACGCGCGGTGGTTCAAGCCGGTTGCCGGGGGGCGAGCGCTGTTCCGGCATTTGAACGACATCGCCATCAAGCCGCTGATCCTGGGCGAGTTCGCCGCGACGTTCACCTACGAGCAGCCGAACGCGCTGGCGCGCGAGGGCATCCAGTTCCACAACGGCCTGTGGGCGGCTGCCTTCAACGGTTTTGCCAGCACGGCCATGTATTGGTGGTGGGATACGCTGGTGGAGCCGGCCAATCTGTGGGTGCATTACCGGGGCATCTCGCGCTTTTTGCATGGCGAAGACCTGGCGCGCTTCGATGCCACGCCTGTCGCTGTTGCCCCGGAAGGCAATGCCGTGGCGCTGGGGCTGCGCGCGCCGGATCGCGTGTTGGTGTGGTTGCGCAATCGCGCCTACAGGATGGACGAAGGCGCCTATCAGTATGGCGTTCAGCTCGCCACCGGCCAGGCCAAGGAACACACCTTTCGCTTTGAGCCGCGCCGACTGGAGGGGATCACGTTGACGTTGGAAGACCTGGATGATGGGCGCCATCGCGTACATTGGTTCGACACGGTGTCGGGTGAGGTGTTGTTGGCAGCCGATGCCTTTGCATCAGCCGGTCGCCTCGTCGTGCGTGCGCCGGCGTTCAATCGCGACCTGGCAGCCCGGATTGTCCGCGTCGGCTGAGGGCGTATGCAAGGGCAGATGATGACGTTCAAGCTGGTCACGTTCAATTTGCTCAATAAGCCGTCTCGCTGGCATGACCGCCGCAAGCTCATTGTGCGCGAGATGGCCGAATTGCAGCCCGACGTGATTGCCCTACAGGAGGTGAGCCTGCCGCACAACAATGCGCAGTGGCTGGCCGATCAACTGGGGGGCTATACGGTGCATACCTCGCCCAAAACCGGCGCGTTGGCCAGGCACGAGGCCATTGCCACGCTCAGCCGGCTGCCGGTGGAGGAATGTCGGACGCTCAACCTGATGGCGCAATCGCGCGTGGCCCAGGCGCTGCGCCTGCGCGTTGGCGAACGAGCCGTCGTCGTCGTCAACGGACACTTCATGTTTCACGTCTACGACCACATCAAGCGCACCCGGCAGGTGCAGCGCGTCTTGAACTGGTTGCGGCTGGCGGCGGCCAGCTATCCCACTGTCGCATGTGGCGACTTCAACGCTACGCCGGAGATGCGCACAATTCAGATGATGAAGGAGTCCTTTTCCTCGGCCTACGAAACCAAGCATGGTCACGAGCCGGACTACACCTGCCCTACGCCCCTGGTGTATCGGTTCAACGCCGTGCGCAAGGGCCTGAGCACAATTGGCAACCTGATCGCCTATCGCCAACCGGAACCCTGGCGCGGCACGCTCGACTATATCTTCGTGGACGGCAATTTCAGCGTGTTGTCTTGCGAGCTGGTGCTGAACGCGCCGGCACCGGATGACCCCACCTTGTATCCGTCGGATCACATGGGGTTGTGCGCGACCCTGGCGCTGCCGGCTCAGTAGTGTGGAGTCTCGACTGCGATCAACTCTTCCACGCGTGCCGTGCCGGCTTTGGGATGTTCGACGTGGGCGACGAGGCGATAGTAGCCATTTGCTGCCGGGCCGTACAGCAGTCCCTCATGTCGGCCGGATGCGTCGGCCAGGGGCACAAGCCGGACGGTGATGTCGGCGGGAGGCGTGGTGGGCAGCGGATCGCCGGGGAGCGGTCGGTCCCAGGACATGCGCACCGTGACCACTGCGTCGGTCAAAGGTTGATCGTCCGGCGTAGTCACCTTTGCCCGCAGCCAGATCGTATCGTCCTCGCGGTAGGCATCCCGATCCGGCGCAAAGTCCATGATCAGAGTATCGGTTGCCACCAATTCCTTCGTCAAACCTTCGTATTTGTCCAACAGCTCCCAGCGCAGGAATTCCAGCACCGCGGGGTTGATATAGATGTCGCCGTGCCCGACGGCGAAGGGGAAGCGGCCGGCTGCGCGTGGATGGGCGGCGCTGCGCTCGGGGATGGTGCCATCACCGGCCATGCCGTTAATCCACTCGATTCGCTCCCAGTGCTTGTCCATCCGTGTGTGAACGATTCCAGCGACCGGGGTAGGGCGCCGGCGGCCGAAGAAGCACAGCGTCTCTACACTGGCTGAGTCGCCCAGTGCTTCGGTGAAGCGTCGGCCATCGTCGAGATAGGCGCGTTGTTGCGGATCGTCCAACCAGGCTCCCGCGTCGAAGGCGCTCACTGTTTCATCCTGAGTGCTGCGCAGGAAGTCTGCCTTGACCGGCATCAACTGATACAGGGAGGGAAAGCTGCGGAACATGTCGCGCGTGCGTTGCGCGATGTTGAACGGATTGAAGCCGGGACGTGCCAGCATGTCCGCGCCGCCGAAAGCGATGCGCATCGCCTTCGGCGTGCCGTCGATGGGTGAGCCCATCAAGAACAACCGCTGAACGACCTCCTTGCCCCCTTCTTTCTCGATGTACCATCGCGCCACCACGCCGCCGTTGCTGTGCGCGATGATCCATACTTGCGCGCCGGGGTGAAAATTGCGCCAACGCTCGATGGCCGCGCCGAGCTGGCGCGCGGAGATGCGATTGTCCTGCCGCCAGTCGTAGGCGAACTTGTAGAAATTCACCTCGCGCTCGTCGCCACTCGTCCGATAGCCCATGCGCGCCATGGCCTCAAACAGCCGGCCGTATTGCTCCATCTTCACGAACGGCGGCACGAACACCACGTCGTCCACGATGCCGGCTGCTTCCAGTTCCGACGGATAGGTCATGCGGGCGAACCAGTCGTCCAGCCAGTTGCCCCATTCGGCCGGGTTGAGCGGGAAAGTCGAAAAGTCTAACCACAGCGTGCGACCGGTGCGCTTGTCGCGCAGCGTGCTGCCCATGTAGCCGGGCACGAACACCAGGATGTGCGAAGGAATGCCGGTCGTCATGATCAGCGGAGCGGCAACAGTCGGTTGGCTGCCGCAGCAGTGCTCGAATTGTAGGCGCGAAGCGCGGCTTGGGCCAGCCCACGCGAGATCGGTGCAGCCTGGATTGCCGTGAACGACTAACGAGGCATGAGACCACTTTTGGCCGGAACGATCTTCGCCTGCGGTTTGTGCGCCTTCGGTGTGCAGCCGGCAGCTTCCCTTGCACCGATGCAACCTCCGCAGCCTGTCGCCGGTTGGCCGCAGATGGCGCACGATGCCCAGCGCACGGGCTATACCCCTATGGAACCGAGGATGCCCTGGCGGTTTGCCTGGCACTGGAAGCCCGACGACATGCAAACGATGCCCAACGGACTACACATCGTCACTGGCGACGGGAAGGTGTATGTGCCGGGCGGCGACCAAGGGCTGTATGCCGTCAGTTTGGTGGACGGCACCACGGCCTGGCGGTTCACCCCTGGCCACTACATCGAGGAAGCCGCCGCCTTTGATCCCGCTAGTCGGCGGTTGTTCGTGGGCGATCGTTCCAGCCGGCTGTACCGGCTCGATCCGACAGACGGAAAGGTGGAAGCCTTCTACCAGGCGGACTCGGCCATCCGAACCGGCGTGCTGCTGGTAGACGCTCATGCCTACATCACTACCGAGGCGGGCAAGCTCCACAAGATCGCCACCGATTCGATGTCCAAGGTGTGGGAATACGACGCCGGCGTGAAGTCCGTGACGACGGCCGCGTATTCGCCGTCGAGGAAGTTGCTGATCTTTGGCACGGCCGACCTGGGCGTGCACGCGGTGAGCGAGCTGGATGGGTCGAGGAAGTGGGCGAAGAAGCCGCCAACGCCGCATTCGGTCAAGCCGTGCCGTCTGGGTTCTGCCACGCCGGCCGATCAGCCCTACTCCTACCAGTACGGGTTCCCGGTGATCGCAGAGGCCGTGGGAGTCGTTTTCGTCCGCATGCGCCTGGGCGAGGGCAGCACGGAGTGGTTGTGGACCGATGGCCCGAAGGGACGCTTCCCGACCACCAATGCGGAGATCAAGAGGTACCTGCGTGCCAATCGCCACGTGCAGGCGTTGTTCGCCTTGTCGCTTGATTCTGGAGACGAAGCCTTCATTCCTGCGGTCGGCAACGGCGGCATTGACTCAGCATTCGCCTTTGATTGCGGCGATGTCAACGCGCCCGGCGTCATTAGCACCATCGGCCCGATGCCCATAGTCAAGACCTTCGCGGATGGGACGCAGGCGGCCTACGTGCAGTTCAGGAACGGCGATGTCAAGGATGCTGATTGGGATGGGCGTTGGGATGCCCATCCCGGTGAGATGGTGTTATCGCCGATGCCCGGCTGGCAGATCGGTGATATGCGATTCATACCGGCACCCACCCATGACGTGCAAATCTCCGATGAACAGGGCTTCGCCAGCATGGCGGGGGACACCTACTTCATCAACCATTGGATGACGATCAACCCCATCACTATCACCGACCGTTCGCCGCGCAAAGGCAGGACGTTCGCCCGGCCGCTGGGCGCGGCGTTCAAGCCGATCATCTTGCGGCGGGCGATGCCGGTGACGCGGATTCCGGGTAGCTCGAACCCACGCAGCCGCTACTTCCGTGGCCCGATAACCAGTTGGTGCGACGGACGATGGTATGACAACGAAGGGTTCTGGATGTACTGGATGGAGATGGATCCGCCGAGCCCACCGGCGAACTGTCAACCGGACGGGCGCGGCGACGGCTACGGAGACGCGCACCGGTCGCGCTATACCGTCGTCTCGGATGGCTACATCCTGGTAGTGGGACACGGCGGCGATGTATTCGCGTTGCGCCATGCCCGGTGAGGTCACGCGCGCCGGACGATGCGCATCGCCATCCCGTTGCGCGAGATCAGTGTGCCGGCCATGTCCAGTTGCGGTTGGTGTCCCGCATCCACTAGCATCGGCGTAAATCGGCGCGCCAGCATCGCCAATAGCACGTGCGACTCGAACAGAGAAAAGGTGTTGCCCAGGCAGATGCGCTGTCCGGCTGCGAAAGGGTGATAGGCGTAAGGGTGCTGGGCCGCCTCGCGCTCCGGCGCCCAGCGATCCGGGTCGAAGCGCTCCGGGCTTTCCCAGAAGTCTGGGTGGCGATGGGTGAGGAAGGGCGAGAGGATCACCGTCGCGCCGGCCGGGATGCGCCAGCCGCCGATCACATCGGGCTGCACGGCGTCGCGCGCATACAGCGGCGCAGCCGGATACAGGCGCAGCGTCTCCTTGATGACTTGCAGGGTATAGGGCATGCGCTTCAGGTCCTCGATGGTCGGCGGGCGGTCGCCCGGCACAGCGTCAATTTCTGCGCGCAGCCTGGTGGCTACCTCTGGATGCCTGGCCAGCGCATACCAGGCGAAGGTCAAGGTGCGAGCGGTCGTTTCGTGGCCGGCGAAGAACATGGTGATGGACTCGTCGCGCAGGAGCGCATCGGACACGGCCTCGCCCGTCTCTTCGTCGCGCGCGCGCATGAGCTTGCTGAGCAAGTCATCCGGCCAGTGCTCCACCGGCATCGCGCGGCGCTGCGCGATCACGCTCTGGATGTAGGCATGGACGCGCCGGCGGGCGCGATGATATCGCCCGTTCCTGCCGACCTTGACCCACATCGGCAGTTTGAACGGGCTGTTTTGATATGTCGAGACGAACTGGATCATGGTCTCGACGTCATCCTTCAATTCCAGCAGCGTCTCGTCGGACTCGGTGGTGAACAGGCTGCGCAAGATGATCGAGGCGGTGACGAACATCATCTCGTCGAGCATTTCCACCGTCTCGCCACGGTCGGCTTTGGTCTGCCAGCGCGCGACGAATTGCTGTGCATCGCCGATCATGATGGGCATGAACTGCTCCACTCCGCGCGGCGTGAAGAAGGGCGACATCAGCTTGCGTTGACGGCGCCAGGCATCCCCTGTGGCCGTCAACACGCCATCCCCCAGCAGCAGCTCGCGCACGATGTTGTAGCTCTCGCGCTTGTCGTAGCGATCGCGCTGGCCGACGTTGATGTGATACACATGTTCGGGGTGAATGGCCAGGATCATGTCGCGCGGCCCAATCCGAACGCGAAACAGATCGCCGTGGCGTTGCCATTCGTCATGCAGAAACTGCAAGAAGCCCTTGCGCTGGATCTCTCTCGCTGCATCGAAAATGAGCGGGCTGTGGCGCCCGGGCAACGTCGAAACGCTTGTGGACGGCGTAGTGAGGGTGGTCATGGTGAAACGGAGTGTAGGTTACGATGATGAGCGGAGGATGATTCGTCAACCGCCGCGCAACGTTCGCTGGCCAGGCATTTGCGCGGCGCAAACCGCGGCCTGACGCCGATGCTGGACGCGCAACCGAGGCGTCACTGGCTGGTGAACAGCAGCCGGATGCGTCGCAGCGCTACCTCGACGCCCCGGCGCGCCTGTTCGGAGAGCGACTCTCCGAAGTCGAAGTTCACGCCCGGCACCGAGATCAGCCAGGCTTGAGGACAGCGCCCATACACGCGCCTGGTCAAAGCCAGCAGTCGGCGCGGATCACTTACATGGGTAGCGGCCGGCGCGTCATCGTCCGGCGCGGTGATGGCGGTGAAGGTCACGTTCGGCGATGGTTCAACCTGGGGATCGCTAGGGCGCGCGTCTACGAAAATGACGACTTCCGCGCTGGCCAGGGCTTCTGCGACTTCGGGCGTCAACTGGTGCAGCGAAATGGCGCGGACGTTGGGCAAATGCCAGCTTGCCACGGCCTCGGCTATGCGCGGGCCGAGGCCGTCGTCACCGCGCAGGGTGTTGCCGTAGCCGACGATGAGAAAATCGGTGGCGATCCCCTTACTCACGCCTGACCTCGGCGAGCACCGCGCCGTTGCTGCCGATCAGCGTCACCACCATCGGCATGTGGCCGATGGCATGGGTGGAGCAGCTCAGGCACGGGTCGAACGCGCGAATGCCGGCTTCCACCCGGTTCAGCAGCCCCTCCGGGATGCCGGCCGTCGCGCCCTGAATCCAGTGCTGCGCGATTTGTTTGACCGTGCGGTTCATGGCGATGTTGTTCTGGCCGGTGGCGATGATGAGGTTGACCCGACGGATCATGCCGCTCTCGTCCACCAAGTAGTCGTGGAACAGCGTGCCGCGCGGTGCTTCGCTCACCCCTACGCCGTGCAGTCTGTTGATGCCGCCGCTGGCCCGCACGCGCGCCGAGAGGATGTCCGGATCGTCGAGCAAGATGCTGATGCGCTCCAGCGCTGCCAGAATCTCGATCAACCGCGCGTAGTGATACATGAACGATGAAATCACGACGCCATGCGCGTTCCCGCGCTGGCGAAACTCGGCCAGCTCGGCGTCGGCCTGAGGGGTGCCGGTGCCGGAGCAGATGTTCAGGCGCGCCAGCGGGCCAACGCGATAGGCGCCTTCCGGATAACCCAGCGGCTTGTAATACGGCGACTTCAGATACGACCACGGCTCAACTGCTTCGCCGATGATCTCGGCATATCGGCGTGGGTCGAACTGGTCAACTAGGACGCGCCCTTCGCTATCTACGATCCGCAGGTAGCCGTCGTAGTGTTCCCATTGTCCGCCGTCTTTGCTCACCAGGCCCATGAACAGCGTGGGGAAGTTGCCGAAATGTGCCACTTCCTCGGCGCGCGAGTCGGCATAGGCTTTGAAGAAATCGAGTGCCGATTTCACCGTGGTGAAGGCTTCCGGCAGCCGGCCGCGCAGGTAGTCGCGGTTCTCCGGCGTCAGCGGTTCGCGCACGCCGCCCGGCACGGCCCAGGCCGGATGGATCTTCCGCCCGCCCAGCAGCTCGATCACCTCCTGGCCGAACTGGCGCAGCCGGATGCCGCCCCGCGCGAAGTCGGGGTGATGCGCGATCAGGCCGAACAGGTTGCGCTGGGCCGGGTCGCTGTCGTAGCCAAGCAGTAAGTCGGGCGAGCTGAGGTGGAAGAAGCTCAGCGCGTGCGATTGCACGATCTGGCCCAGGTTCATCAGCCGGCGCAGCTTTTCAGCAGCCGGCGGGATGGTCACGGCGAAGATGTCGTCGCCGGCCTTCGCGCTGGCCAACAGATGGCTGACCGGGCAGATGCCGCACACGCGGGCGGTGATGCCGGCCATTTCGCCCAGCGGCCGGCCTTCGCAGAACTTCTCGAAGCCGCGAAATTCGACGACGTGAAAGCGCGCATCGCTCACTTCGCCCGCCTCGTCGAGGTAGATCGAAATCTTGGCGTGCCCCTCAATGCGGGTCACCGGGTCAATCACGATTCGTTGCGCCATGTCTTGGACTTCAGAAGGCAGATCAACCGAATTTCAACATCTCCCGGCCGATCATCTCCGGCGACTTGCCCTCCACCAGGGCCTGCAGCACCGCGCGGATGCGCTTGGCCGGCGGTGGGCAGCCGGGGATATACAGGTCAACCGGGATTACGGCGTGCACCGGCACGACGTGATCTACGAGCGGCGGCACGATGCCGTCGTCGTGCGGAACCTGCGGGCGCAGCAGTTGGGCATCCTTGTAGGCGCGGTCGAGCACCACCTCGGCGCCGTCGAGTGGGTTGCGCATGGCAGTCACGTTGCCGGTGACGGCACAATCACCGAACGACACCACCAGCTTGCTGTTCTTGCGAATGGTCTGGATCAGCTCAAGGTGATCCTGATTGGCAATGGCGCCTTCGACCAACGTCACGTCCACGTGCTGCGGAAAGGTTTTGATGTCGGCGACCGGGCTGTAGACCACTTCGACCGCCTCGGCCAGGTCGAACAACCATTCGTCCAGGTCGAGGAACGACATGTGGCAGCCGGAGCAGCCGCCCATCCACACGCTTGCGAATTTAAGCTTGTCCATGTTTGTCGTCCAGGGTCGAAATCCGGTCAACCCCCACCTCCAATCTACAGCCTGTAATTTGCTCAAACATTCCACACCTTCCTCTCCCGCGCTGCTCTCAGGAAGGCCAGCTTTTCGACATCGTGCACCATTTCGGCCACGGTCGAGCCTTGTTTGAAGAGCGCGCCGGTGGGGCAGGCCATCACGCATTTGCCGCAACTGGTGCAGGTGGTGGATTCGCCCCACGGGATGTTCATGTCGCGGACGATCAAGGATCTGGCCCCGCGACCGAGCACGTCAATGGTGTGTGCACCCTCGAGCTGATCGCAGGCCCGCACGCAGCGCGTGCACAGGATGCAGCGGTTGTGGTCCATGCCGAACCGCTCGTGCGAAAGATCCACGCCCAGCCGGGGGAAGAGGTAGTCGTAGCGCACGTGGTCCATGCCGACGGCGATGCCAAGGTTTTGCAATTCGCAGTGGCCGTTGGCTACGCACACCGCGCACACGTGGTTGCGCTCGGCGAAAAGCAGCTCGATGATCTGCCGGCGGTAGGCGCGCAGCCGTTCGGTGTCGGTGTGCACTTCCATGCCCTCCTGAACGCGCGTCGTGCACGCCGGCAGCAGCTTATTCGAGCCGACCACCTCCACCAGGCACATGCGGCACGCGCCCACGTCGGTCAGGCCGTCCAGGTGGCATAGCGTCGGGATGCGGATGTTCGCATCGCGCGCCGCTTCCAGGATGGTCTGCTCGTTCCCGGCGCTGACTTCCTGTCCGTTAATCGTAAGTGTCCTTGGCATATGTTTGGCTGTGAGCTGTAAGAGACGGATGACCGGTTACCGGTCATCAATCTCAACCTGGCTTCACCTTGCTCAGATATTCGTCCCTGAAATACCTGAGCGTGCTGATGACCGGATTGGGCGCGCTTTGGCCCAGGCCGCACAGGCTGGTGTGCTTCACCAAGTCGCACAATCCCTCTAGAATTTGAAGGTCGCGCGTGGTGGCTTTGCCTTCCTGGATTTTGGTCAGGATGCGATGCATCTGGACGGTGCCGACGCGGCAGGGGATGCACTTGCCGCATGATTCGTCCATGCAAAACTCCATGAAGAAGCGCGCTACCTCGATCATGTCCGTCGAGTCGTCCATCACGATCATGCCGCCGGAGCCCATGATCGAGCCGACCTTGGCCAGCGATTCGTAGTCCACCGGCATATCCAGGAATTGGGCCGGGATGCAGCCGCCCGACGGCCCGCCGGTTTGCACGGCTTTGAATTCCTTGCCATCGGGGATGCCGCCGCCGATGTCGAAGACGATCTCGCGCAAGGAGATGCCCATCGGCACCTCGATCAGGCCGGTGTTCTTCACCTGGCCGGTGAGCGCGAACACCTTGGTGCCCTTGCTCTTCTCCGTGCCAATGCCGGCGAACCACTCCGCACCTTTCAGGATGATCGGCGGGACGTTGGCCAGCGTCTCGACGTTGTTGATCAGCGTTGGGCAACCCCACAGCCCGGATTCGGCGGGGAAGGGTGGGCGCGGGCGAGGTGTGCCACGTCCGCCCTCGATCGAGGCCATCAACGCCGTCTCTTCCCCGCACACGAACGCGCCGGCGCCCAGCCGGATTTCCACGTTGAAGCTGAAGGCCGTCCCGCCAATGGCGTTGCCGAGCAATCCGGCCCGTTGCGCCTGGCGGATCGCCGTGCGCAGTCGCTTGACGGCCAGCGGATACTCGGCGCGCACGTAGATGAAACCGTGGTTTGCGCCCACGGCATAGGCGGCAATCGCCATGCCCTCGAGGATGCGATGAGGATCGCCCTCCATGACGCTGCGATCCATGAACGCCCCCGGATCGCCCTCGTCGCCGTTGCAGATCACGAACTTGCGCGACTGGATGCCCTCCGGCACATTGGTCGGGTAACGGTTGGGGTCGGCTTTGGCCACCGTGCCCCACTTCAGACCGGTGGGGAAGCCAGCCCCACCTCGCCCGCGCAGCCCGCTGCGCGTAATCTCGTCAATCACCTGCTGCGGCGTCATTTCGGTCAGCACTTTCAGCAAGGCCTGGTAGCCTCCGACGGCGATGTAGTCCTCGATGCGCTCCGGGTCAACCTTGCCGCAATTCTCCAGGACGACCTTGGTCTGACGGGTGAAGAAGGGCTGGTCGAGCGGGGTCTCCAGCCGTTTGACCGGCTCGCCACCCAGGTGGGCGATGATCTCTTCGGCATCCTCCGGTTTGACGAATTGATACAGCACGGCCGTTCGATGATTCGCGTCTGCCGGCGATTCGTTTGCCGGCTGGGTTGGGCCACCGTTCACGCGCGAGGCGACCTCGACCAAAGGACCCAACGAGCACAGGCCGGGACATCCCACGCATTTGACCTCGGCTTCACCGTTCCGACCTTGCTGCCTCAACGCAGTTTGTAATGCCTTAGCGATTTGTTCGCTGTTCAGCGCCTGGCAGGCTGTGCCGACGCACACGTGCAGATGATGATTCTTCTTCGCCTGTGCCAGCCGCTCGTTCGTCGCGGTAGCGTTGAGTTCTTCCAGGTTCATGGCTGAAGCCCTCCGGGTTCATCGCAGCGCCGACGTCGCCAGGCGTTGGGCGATCTGTCCTGCAACCGTCTGCGGCGCGACTTTGCCGATCGTCTCGCCGTCGAAGGTGATCACCGGGGCCAGGGCGCATGAGCCGAAACAACGCGCCGTGAGCAACGAGAGCTGATTGTCGGCCGTGGTGCCGCCGGCCTTCACCCCGTGCCCGCTCTCGATTGCGCTCAACACTTCCCTGGCGCCCTTGATGTAGCACGCCGTGCCCAGGCACACCACACACGTATGCACGCCTTGCGGCTTGAGCGTGAAGTGGTTGTAGAAGGTGGCCACGCCGAACACCTTGCTGGGCGGCAGCCGCAGCGCGCGGGTGATGTACTTCAACGTGAAGTCATCCAGGTAGCCGAACGCTTCCTGGGCGCTGTGCAGCGCCTCGATCAGGCCGTGGCCCTGGTAACCGTAGCGGCGCATGGTCGCCTCGATGATTTTGTAGCGCTTGTCGGCGGCCAGTCGGTCATCAGGCTTGACTGCCACGGCGCCATCGCCGACCGGCCGACCGGGGGGCGTCAATGTGTTTGTCATGACTGTGTTGGTTTGAACGGATCACTCATTCGTTCGGACGTTCGCCCTTGAACCGCAAGGGCAGCACCGTGGGCAGCGGATCGGCGAGCTTCGACTTTGGCAGCACGGCGGCCGGGTCTGGGCGCCAGGCGTCGAGCACCTTCATATAGTTGGCCCGCTCGAAGGCCGCCGGGTTTGCAACCGACTTCTGGCTCATGCTACCCTGCATTTGCGCCACCGATTCGTATTCGTGTTCCTCCATCCAGTTACGCATGTCGCGCACGATCTCGCCGATGCGCTGCACGCCGTGGCGCAATAGCTCTGAGGTCATCATCGTCACCCGCGCGCCGGCCATCAGACCCTTCAACACGTCCATGTGTGTGTGGACGCCGGTGCTGATCGCCAGCTCGATAGGCACACGATCGTAGAGGATCGCCACCCAGCGCAGCGGCAGGCGCAGCTCGTCGCTGTCGCTCAACACCAGATGTGGCACTACCTCCAGCAAATCCAGGTCGAAGTCGGGTTGGTAAAAGCGGTTGAACAGCACCAGCGCGTTGGCGCCGGCGTTGGCGAAGTGCAGCGCCATATTCGCCAGCGAGCTGAAGAACGGGCCGAGCTTCAGCGCGATTGGAATCTTCACCGTCTGGCGCACTGCGTGCAACACGTCCAGATAGCGCTCCTCGACGTGCCAGCCGGTGACATGCGGATCGGTGGGGATGTAATAGATGTTCAGCTCCAGCGCGTCGGCACCCGCCTGCTCGATCTTGCGGGCATACTCGATCCATCCCCCTGACGATATGCCGTTGAGGCTGGCGATAATCGGGACGCTCGTCGCCGCCTTGGCCGCCCGGACGAGCTCAAGGTATTCGTCCGGGCCGACGTTGTAGTAGCGCCAGTCGGGGAAGTAGCGCGCAGCTTCGGCGAAGCTCTCGACCCCATACTCCAGGAAGTGATGCAGGACCTGGCTTTCGTTCTCGATTTGCTCTTCGAACAGCGAATACATCACAATCGCCGGCGCACCAGCATCCTCCAGCCGGCGGATGCTGTCCAAGTTGCGTGAGAGCGGCGATGCCGATGGCACCACCGGATGCGCCAGCTTCAATCCCAGATAAGTGGTCGTCAGATCCATCGTTGCCTCGACTTCGCCCTTTGTGCTTGGGGCACGAACCGTTGTCTCAAGCGAGACTAATCGAGGAGGCGATGCGAAGCACCATGCGCCCGGTCAAGGTCGGACTGGCCGGTTGGCGGGTATTTTGACAGATGGTGCGCAGGGTGCGTTCACCAATAGGGGCAAGAACCTCCCGCAGGCTGCTCATCCAAGTCGTGACAGCCAGCAAAAACCTGCGGGAGGTTGTCACTGCCCCCGTGCGTGAACGCACCC
>JAIMBB010000051.1 GCA_023511655.1 Anaerolineae bacterium | reverse complement strand
ATGCTACCAATCTCATCTTCGCCGATTCGCGCTCTATTTGCGCCGTGTTAGATTCTCGTTGGTTTTGGTCAGCCCTAATTCTCGGCGTCGCGTCATTGACACGCGCGTTCGGCCGCATATAATCCGTAGGCTTTTGGGCCGGACGAACGATCGGCACGGAGGCGCGCAGACGCGCCAGTTGAATTCACTCTCACCCGCACGCGCAGTTCTCTCGTGTGAACGCGCCGTCAACGGGTTTTAAGAAGGGATCATGTACGCTGTGGTTGAAATAGGCGGGCGACAATACCGCGTGTCGCCTGGCGACGAAATCTACGTCGAGAAACTGGAGGCGGAAGCCGGCAGCGAAGTGAAACTGCCGGTGTTGCTGGTGTCGGACAACGACGGCGTGACGGTCGGCAAGCCACACGTCAGCGGCCGCGAAATCGCCGCGCAGGTCGTGGGCGATGAGAAGGGCGATAAGCTGGTCGTGTTCAAATACAAACCGAAGAAGCGCTATCGCAAGAAGACCGGCCACCGGCAGACGTATACTAAGTTGAAGATCGTTGGATAGTTGTTGGCAATTTGGTAATCGGTTGCGTGGTTCAAAAGCCCCGCTGCCAAGCTGACGAGCGCCGACTATTCGGCGCAGCATGGAAGTCGGCACAAGACGGAAGGTTCTGTAGCCGGCAATCAGGGCTCTGGATGGCGCAGGTTACCGATTTACCCATTCGTCAGGACGGAAGGTAAGATGGCACACAAGAAAGGCGGCAGCTCTACCTCGAACGGTCGCGATAGCCAGTCGAAGCGGCTGGGCGTGAAGCGCTTCGGCGGCCAGTTTGTGCTGGCCGGCAACATCCTGGTGCGCCAACGAGGCACCAGGTTCAAGCCCGGCGCCCACGTCGGCGTGGGAAAGGACCACACCCTGTTCGCCACGGCCGACGGCGTCGTGATTTTCGACACGTTGCCGAACGGCAGCAAGCGCGTCAGCATTCATCCGGTTCCCGTCGTTGAGGAGTGAACGCGATGAAGAAGGACATTCATCCCAAGTACTACGAGGAAGCGAAGGTGTATGTCGGTGGCGAGTTCATCGGCACGGTTGGTTCCACCCGCCCCGAACTTCACCTCGACGTGTGGAGCGGCACCCATCCGTTCTACACCGGGCAGCAACGCATCCTCGATACCGAAGGCCAGGTGGACCGCTTCCAGAAGCGGCTGGAGCGCAAGGCCAACGAGCTGGTGGACAAAGCCGAGAAGGCGCGCCGCCGTCGCAGCAAGCGCGCCATCGCCGAGATCGTGGACGAGACGTCGCTGGCCGGCGAGGAGCAGGATTCCGAGGTCGGAGGTTAGGGATTCCCATCCTCCAACCTCTGCCTTTCGGAGCCAATCCGCGTAGCGTGTTCACGCTGCGGCTAAGCTGCGGCGGAATGGGATAAATCGGACAGGCCGTCAATCTTCGATCGCCGCCGGCCTGTTCACGCCGGTGCCCGCCATGTGTGTGTAAGCGCAGATGGCGGGCTAGAATTTTCCGGCATGGACGCCTTAACCAAAGACGGAAGCATCGAAGTGATCTGCGGTTGCATGTTCAGCGGCAAGACCGAGGAACTGATCCGTCGCGTGCGCCGCGCAGTGATCGCCAAGCAAAAGGTGCAGGTCTTCAAGCCGCACATTGACAACCGCTATGCTGTGGACCAGGTCAAGTCGCACAACGGCCTCGGCTTCGACGCGATCCCCGTCGCCTGTTCCGAAGACATCCTCAAGCTGACCCAACCGGACACGACGGTGGTCGCCATTGACGAGGCACAATTCTTCGACGAGGCCTTGCCGAGGGTGGCGAATGAGCTGGCTGACAGCGGCAAACGAGTGATCTGTGCCGGACTGGACCTCGACTTTCGCGGCGAGCCATTTGGCCCGATGCCCGCGCTGCTGGCGATCGCCGAACGGGTGGACAAGCTCACCGCCATCTGCGTCATCAGCGGCGAGCCGGCCACGCGCACCCAGCGCATCATCAACGGCCGGCCGGCCTCGTACTACGATCCGGTCATCCTCGTCGGCGCGACCGAAAGCTACGAAGCGCGCGCCCGCCGATACCACGACGTGCCCGATAAACCATAGACCATGCAACCTACCAACCTGACGGCCGGGCTCAAGCGCGTGCTATTCACCGAAGCGCAAATTCAGGCGCGCGTAGCCGAGCTGGGCGCACAAATTTCGCGCGACTACGCCGGCAAAGACTTGTTGCTGGTTTGCATCTTGCGCGGTGGGGTGGTCTTCCTGGCCGACCTGATGCGACACATCACCATCCCGTGTTATCTCGACTTCATGGCCGTAGTGTCGTATGGCATAGGCGCGCGCGAGTCCAACCGCGCCCCGCGCATCTTGATGGACCTGCGCGAGGACATCGCCGGCCGCAACGTGTTGCTGGTGGAAGATATCGTGGACAGCGGCTACACCTTCGACCACCTGCTACAACTGCTGCGCACGCGCGAGCCGGCGTCGCTGAAAGTGTGCGCCTTGCTGAGCAAGCCGGCGCGCCGCGAAGTGCACGTGCCGATTGATTACCTCGGCTTCAACATTCCCGACGAATACGTGTGCGGCTACGGCATTGACGCCGACGAGTGGTATCGCAACCTGCCATACATCGCGGCAGTATGATCCAGGCTACCTGACGAGGTATCGCGCGATCACCTCCTGATCGAGCTCGACGCCCAGCCCTGGCTCCTCCGGCACGCTCACGTAGCCATCGCGCACAGGGAAGGTCTGGCGGGTGAGCTTTTGTCGCAACGCCCCCTGCTCCACACAGTACTCCAGCCAGTAGGTATTCGGCAGGGCCGCCAGGAAGTGCAACGACGCGGCGATGCTCACGCCGGTCTTGTAGGAATGGTTGACGCACATGCGGTTGAGGTGATGCGTCAACTGGCCGATCCGCCGCGCGTTGGTCAGGCCACCCACCCGCGCCACATCGGGCTGGGCGACGGCGATGCCGCAGGCCAACAGGCGCTCGAAGTCGCGCAGGGTGATCTCTTGCTCGCCGGCGGCGATGCGCAAGGGCGAATTGGCGACCACCCGCGCATAGCCGTCGTAGTTGTCCGGCTGCAGTGGCTCCTCGAACCAATAGGGCCGAAATTCGGCGAACTGGTGCGCGCGACGAATCGCCGTCGCCGTGTCGTAGGCCAGGCCGGCGTCAACCATGAACTCGTTGTCTTCGCCCACGCCTTTGCGCGCCGCGCGCACGTGGGCGATGTCACTCGCTTCCGACTGGCCCAGCGGCCCCCAGCCGAACTTCACCGCGGTAAAGCCGGCGTCTGTCCAGCGCCGGCCGATCTCATACGTCTCCTCTGGCGTGTTGCCGAACAGGATGGAAGCGTAGGCGCGGAATTTCGTCTTAAAGCCACCGCCGAGCAAGCGATAGACCGGCTGCTGATAGACCTTGCCGGCGATATCCCACAACGCCATGTCTATGCCGGACATCGCCTGCTGAGCCGCGCCGCCGCGGCCGAAGAAGATGCTGCCCTGATACATGCGCTGCCACAGCACCTCAATGTCGAGCGGGTTTTGGCCGATCACGCATTCGGCCAAGCCGCGAGCGATGGCGTGCGACATCGGCGCCTCGATGATCGCCCTGGCTACCATCGGCGACGAGTCCACCTCGCCGATGCCGACGATGCCGGCGTCGGTGTGCACGCGCACGATCAGCGTATCTTGTGTGCCGTCGGCGCGCTCGGTGATCTCCGGCAGGCGCAGATACAGGGTTTCGACTTTGGTGATTTTCATGCTGAGAAAGGGGTGACAGGGCCACCGATCGGATGGCGGCCGGTGACCGGTCGGCGCAGGCGCGCCACGCTGCAACGCCTACATTCGCTGACGGCCCTCGAGCGCGCGGCTGAGCGTAACTTCGTCAGCGTATTCCAGATCGCCGCCCACGGGCAAACCACGCGCCAGGCGCGTCACGCTCACTTCCAGGCCGGCCAGCTTGCGCTGGATGAACGACGCGGTCATCTCGCCCTCCACGGTCGGGTTAGTGGCCAGGATCACCTCGCGCACGGGCTGGCCGGCCTCGGCCGACTTGCGGATGCGACCGATTAGCTCGTCAATTCGCAAGTCGTCCGGGCCGACACCGTTGATCGGCGAGATCACCCCGTGCAACACGTGGTACACGCCGCGGTATACGCGCGCGCGCTCGATCGCTGCGACGTCGAGTGGCTCCTCAACCACGCAGATCAACCCGTGATCGCGCGAGACGTCGGCGCAAACGGGGCACGGATCGCTTTCGGTAATGTTGAAGCATACCGAACACAGCCGCGTGCGCGCCTTCAGGTCGCGAAGCGCGTCGGCCAGGGCCAGCGACATCTCGGCTGGCGAGCGCAACAGGAAGAACGCCAGGCGCGAGGCCGATTTCGGGCCAATGCCAGGAAGCTGAGATAGCGCCTCGATCAATCGCGTGACCGAAGGTGGTAGAGACGGGTTAGATGCCATAGGACGGCCCAAGCCGCCGCATCATGGGTAAGCCCGGCTAGAACAAGCCGGGGATGTTCACGCCGCCGGTCACGGCTTCCAGCCGCCGCGCGGAGTGCTCTTGTGACGCGACAATCGCTTCGTTGATGGCGGCCACGAGCGTATCTTCAAGCATGGCCACGTCGTTGGGATCAATCAACGCCGGATCGAGCTTGATGCTCTGCACGCGCTGATGGCCGGTGATGACGATGGTGACTGCCCCCCCGGCTGCCGTGACGTTGATCAGCTCTGTTTCCAGGGCGGCCTGCGTGGCAGCCATTTCTTCTTGCATCTTTTTGATCTTCTCGAGCATCCCCGGTTGTATGCCGCCGGCCGCGGGCTGAGCGCCGCGCGGCACAAAATCGCTTCGTCGTCCTTTAGCCATATTTCTCTCCTGTGTTACAGCGTCGTCTTGTGCTCCGCTGCCCATCTGAGCAACGGCGTTTCATTGTCGCACCGTCCCTCCCATCCTCCTGGCCGCTTTCAAGACCGGGTCATCGTCCGGTTCGAACTCGGCCTGGCTATGTTGCAACGAGACGCGAATATCATACCGTCCGTTGAACATGCGGTTGAGCGTGGCGACCACGCTCGCCTTGTTCTTCGGTTCCTGCAGGCGCGTCAAAGGGATGTCGTGATGGGCATGCAGATAGACCACGCCTCCCGAAACGGCGTGCAAGTCGCACGAGCGGAGCAACGCCGCAGCCGGTTTGTTCGTCGCGTTCACCTCGCGGATGAACTGTTGCCATTGCCCCTTGAGCGCCTCATAGGTCAACTCGCCGCCGGCCTGGGCCGGTTGAGCGGATGCCGCAGGAGCGCTCCCCGTCGCCGGCGCGGGCACGGCTTCGGGTGTGGCAGTTGGCTGTGCCTTGGGCGGCGCATCCGCCGTCCGGTGAGCCACGGGCGATGGGGATGGAGCGACCGCCGATTGATCCTCAGGGAAGATGATGCAGTCCAGATAGGCCATCTCCAGGGATAGCTGTGCATCGGCAGCGGCGCGCATTTCGTTGATCGCCTCGCTGAAGGCGCGCACGGCACGCGCCAACTGCGCCATGCTCAACTTCTCAGCCTGCGCGGCCAGCTCTATGCGTTCCGCTTCGCCGAAGCTATCCGCACCGTGGGAAGCCGACGCACCGGCTGCGCGGCTCATCTTCACTTGCATCAACGCGCGCAGATGTTCCACCGTCTGCCGGGCCACCTGGCGCGCATCCGCGCCCTGGTCCAGGGCTTGTTGGATGGCGTCGAAGCCGGCGGCCGGATCGCACGCGATCAGCCCCTCCACCAATGCGCGCACCGTTGCAGCGTCGGTCGCGCCCAGCGCCTCGCGCACATCGGCCGCCGTGATGCGCATCGAACTGGACGAAGCGAGCTGATCGAGCAAGCTCACCGCGTCGCGCAACGAGCCGGTGGCATGGCGTGCAATCAATCGCAAGGCGTGGTCGTCGGCCTCGATCCCCTCGGCCTCGCACAACTGGCGCAGGCGCCCGACGATCTTCTCACTGGGCACGCGCCGGAAGTTGAAGCGCTGGCAGCGCGACAGCACCGTGGCAGGGATCTTCTGGGGATCGGTGGTGGCCAGGATGAAAATCACGTGCGGCGGCGGCTCTTCGAGCGTCTTGAGCAGGGCGTTGAACGCCGCCGTCGAGAGCATGTGCACTTCGTCAATGATGTAGACCTTATAGCGCAGCTCGCTGGGCTGAAAGCCAACGCGGTCGCGAATCTCGCGGATGTCGTCCACGCCGGTGTGCGACGCAGCGTCAATCTCGATCACGTCGAGAGCGCGACCTTCGCCGATCGCCTCGGCGATCTGCCGAGTGCGCGGCGCATCGGGATCCATGCCGGCGATGTTGACTTCCTTGGCAAAAATGCGCGCGCTGGTGGTCTTGCCGCAGCCGCGCGAGCCAACGAACAAGTAGGCATGGCCGATCCGACCCGTTGCAACCTGGTTCTTGAGGGTGGTGGTGACGTGTTCCTGGCCGACGACTTCATCGAAGGTCTTCGGCCGCCACTTACGATACAACGCCTCTGCCACGCCATGAGTGTACCACGCCGAGGATTCATCGCCGAGGGGTGCGTTCACGCACGAGGCATTTCTTGTAGAGCAGGCCTATGTGCCTGCCTGCGTTTGGCGCGTATGGGCGGGCGGCCACGCAGGGCCGCCCCTACATCACACCCCGCCGCCCATTGTAGGGGCGACCCTATGTGGTCGCCCGCGCAAATGCGCGTCGCAAACGGTCGCAAGCAAGCAACCTGCGGCAGGTTCTTGCCCCTATTCGCGAATGCACCCCCACTGAGCGCATCTTCTCTGCATGGGAAGCCGTGGGCGTAGGAACCGAGCACAAGGGCCGGGCGTCGCGGGTCACCGGTGCACGCCGGGGGCAAGCAGCCGGCGTGCGAGCGCGAGGGCTTCGTCGCGCGTGCCGATCTCGCCCACCATTTGCGCCTCGCGCACGGCTTCCAGGATCTCGCCGATGTTTGGTCCTTGCCTGGCACCAAGCGCCATCACATCCCGGCCGGTGATGAGCGGCGGCGGTGCGACGGAGCGCTCGAAGCGGGCGTAGTATTCGTCCAACAAGCGCTGCGCGATGGCCGCGCTCGGCGCGCAGTCGTCGGCGCCGGTGTGCGGGCCGCGCTTGCCCACGCAATCGGCGATGGCGAACACGGCCAGCTCGGGCGCACAATCGCCGGCGTCGCGGAAGAAGCGATACAACGTGCGCGGCGTGGGCTGGTGTGACTGGCGCGCCATGAAGTTCGCCCGCATGTGGTTGCGGACGACGACGCGTACGCGCGCGACCTCATCGCCGCTCAACCGCAGCGCGCGCGCCCGGGCCGCTGCCAGCTCCGCTCCCACTGCTTCGTGACCGTAGAAGTGCACCCGTCCATCGTCGCCGACGAGGCGGGTGGCCGGCTTGCCGCAATCGTGAAGCATCGCAGCAAAGCGATATACGGCCGCGCGGGTGCGGCCTTCGACCGTGATCGCGCCGAAGTGCTCGGCCAGCCGCGGTGCATGGTTCAGGGCATATTGCGCCTCGCCTGCCGCTATGCACCAATCCTTCAACAAGACATCGAGCGCCATCATCACTTCCCAGGTGTGCTGCAGGACGGTGAAGCGATGAGGCTCCGGCTGATCGCATGAACGCATCGGCTCGATCTCCGGCACGAGGGGGACGAGCAACCCCAGGTCATCCAGCATGCGCGTGGCGCGCGCCGCCTCGTCCAGCTTCAAGATGGCCATGAGTTCATCGCGCAAGCGCTCGGCGCTCGGGCGGCTGAGCGCCGGGCCGGTCGAGCGGGCCATGGCGAGCGTTGTCGGCTCGATGCGCATGTTCAACCCGAAGGCCAGGCGCACGGCGCGCAGAGCGCGCACGGGGTCGTCGTCCATCGCATGGTCGTTGGTCGCCCGAATCACGCCGGCGCTCAAATCGGCCAGGCCGTTCGTCTCATCAATCAACGCCCCATCCTCCAGGCTCACGGCGATGGCGTTGATGGTGAAGTCGCGGGCAAAGGCGTCGGTGCGCCAGTTCGGGCCACGGCAGGCGGCGAAATCCATCACAAGCGGGCCGCTGCGCTGCGCGCTTGTGGCGAATGGCGTGCGGTCGGGCAACAGCGCGCGCGCGGTGCCTCGCTCGGCATCCAGCACGTAGAAGGCCGCGCCCAGGGCATCGGCCACAGCCCGCCCCAAAGCGATCGCATCGCCCTGCACGGCGAAATCGAGATCGCGCGGCGAGGGATAGCCGAGCAAAGCATCCCGCACCGCGCCGCCCACCAACAAGACGGGCACGCTGCGCGTTCGCGCCAAGTGGTGCACGGTCTGCACTTCGGGCCGGCTCACAAGAGAGCGAAGCAGGTCAAGGCTCATTGAAACGCGGCGTAGCCCAGCGATTCGGTGATCGCCCTGCCTTGCGGACCGAGCGCCCAGGCGACGAAGTTGCGGAGTTCCCCTTGCGGCTCGTATAGCCCGATCAGGTTGAGGGTGCGGACGAGCGGGTACTCGCCACTGATCAAGTTTTCGGCCGTCGGTGCGACGCCATCGAGCGCAAGGGCTTTGACGGGCGGCGCGGCACCCGCCCCTGTTCCACGTCGCCCGGCCACGCTCGGCGATGGCACGTATCCGATCGCTCCCGGCCGGAGAGCGACGAAATTCAGCGTCGTCTCGACCGAGGGCATCACCAGCGCGTCGAACGTCAGGCGCTGGTCGCCCATCACGATGCGATCGAAGGTCACGCGCGTGCCGTCGCCGTCTTCGCGAACCGCGACCTCGATGTTGCCAAGCTCATCCTCGCCGTAATCGGCCCAGTCATTCCGCACGCCGGAGAAGATGTCGCGCAGGTCGCGCAGCGCCAGCGCGTTGATCGGGTTATCAGCATGCACGATCACCGCCACGCCGTCGAGCGCCAGGTCGGCCAGCCACCACTTCAGCCCTGGCGGTTCAGGGGGCACGAGCGACGTCGCGCCGAGTAACACCCGGCCGGAGCGGAGCCGCTCGGCCAGGTGCGCCGGCGCACCCAGCTCGATGGTGAAGCGCGCATAGGGATTCACAGTCTCCACGTAAGCGTCGGTGAGCACTTGCAGCAATGGCTGTGTCGCGCTGTCGGCGATCAAGCGATAGTGCTCGGCGACCGGCGTCGGACGAGGCGCCTCGGCGCGCGAGCAGGCGGCAAGCAATACGCAGACAGCAACCGCAACTAGGGGCAGAGGACGGCAGGCACGGCGACGCTCCAACGCATGCGATGCATCCTTCATCCCATCTCCTCCACATCTATTGCCCGCAGCAGGCACCAGGCGAATTCGACTGTGCGTTCGAGCGTCGCTTCGTTGATGTTGGCGATCACGTCGTCGCGCACGTGCCAGTTTGGCAAATCACCTTCCGGCGTCAGCCCGATGATGCCCAATGAGCGCAGGCCGTGCTTGGCCCCAACAGACAACTCGCTATAGGCCAGGTCGAAATCGCGCACCGTCGCCCGCAGTTCGGGCTGGGCACGAGCGACGGACTCGGCAATCTGCACCAGCCGGGGGTCGCATTCAACGCGCCGCAGAAACCTCTCGCTGCGGATGATGCTCGGCCCAAAGTCCCGACCGCGCAAACCGCCGACGTGGTCAATGACGAGATGAATCGCGCCGCGCAAGTTGCGGCGATGAGCGCTCATGAACGTGTCTGCGCCATAGGCGCCTACTTCCTCACACGCCGTGAAAACGACGATCACATCGCGATGCTGGAGCGGTTGCCGCGTCAGTCGCTCGACCAGGGCGAGCGTGACCGCCACGCCACTGGCGTTGTCATTAGCCCCGTTGGTGAACGGCGAAGCGGCCGCCTGGAGCATGAGCAAGAAGATGACGGCGACGACGGTGCCGGGGATAAGCGCGATTTGGCGCAGCGCCTGGTCGTTCGAAAAGATGCCGGCGCCGAACAAGACGTTCAATGCCGCCATGCCAGCCAGGCCGGCCGGCATGATCGTGCGGAAGATGCGTCGCCAACCCGGCGAGCTGAACAACAGCGGCGTACGATGCGTGTCCAGGTGCGCTGTGATCAGAACGGGAGGGCGCTTCGCGTCTTGCATCGCCGCGGGGACGACGGCCGAGACGTTGTTGCCCCAGCCGGTCGGGATGACCCAGCGCAACGGGTTACTGGTGAAGGTAAGCTCAAGCAACGTGGAAGCGAAAGCCGTGACGCCGATGATGCAAGCAGCAGCCGCACCCACCGGTTGCGGTTGCCAAAACAGGAGCAGACCGAGTAGCGATGCACCCGATGCCAGAATGAACGGCGCATACGCCGAAGTCGCGCTGAGCACGAGTTGTCGCTCCGGACGCAGGCCCAGCGCGCTCAGCTGACGTTGAACGTAATCGGACGCTTTTGCTTCGCCCTCAGTCGTGCTCCCGCGCGGGCCAATGACTTCGGAGAGTTGATGGACGTGACCCAAGAGCGACATGCAGAAGATTGTAACAAGCGCTGCAATGCGATGCCGTCGCTGCAATGATAACGGCCACGTCGGGCCGTCCCTACGTCACACCGCCACCGCCCGTTGTAGGAGCGACCCTATGTGGTCGCCCGCGCAACCGTGCACGCGCAGCAGCGCCGGGCCAACCCTACATCACACACCGCCCGTTGTAGGGGCGACCGTATGTGGTCGCCCGGATGATCTCGGTTCCATGCCATCCAGGGCGCAGCACGACTTGATGCTTCAAATCGAAAATTATTCCCTACGCGAATCCTGCGCGCCGGCGGGTCGCCATCGCGGCGAGAGACATTTTAAGAATTCGTAGGGGGAACCGGAGGAGAAGCGTCCAGAGTAGAGCACTTGGTTTATCTTATAGATATGCCCAAGAGTCAGGGTGGGACCTCCTCTTCTCCTCCTTTTGGTATGAGAGCCAGCATTCGGCGTTGCTGGCTCTCACGCTTTTCCGAGGACCCCGAGCGCGACTTGTGATCACTTGACGGTGAACTTGCCGCGCATCAGCGTGGCATGGCCGGGGAAGCTGCACAGATAGTCATAGGTGCCGGGGGCCGGCGCGTCGAACGTCACCGACACGAGCTCTCCTTCTTTGGCCATCGCCGTATGTGCGATCACGCGGTTGTCATTCGGCTTGAGGTAGCCATTCGCTTCGCCAGCCGCAATGCCGTCGGCCGCCACCGCATCCACCGTGCCGGGCTTCACCAGCACCCAGTTGTGATGCACCCCCGAGCCAGCGGAGGCATTGTTCTTCAGGTTCAGCGTCACCTTGGAGCCGGCGGGAACTTCCAGGCTGGTCTTGTCGTACTCGAGCGCATCGCCCTTGGAGGCGATCTCGAGCGTCACGGGAGCGCCGCTGGCCGCCGGCGCCTGAGTCGGCGTCGCTTCGCCGCCACCACACGCTGCGACGAGCACTCCACCGGCGAGCAGACCACCGGCAATCGCGGCATTCTTCAAAAAGCCTCGGCGAGAAACACTGGTTGCCATTTCAAACTCCTTCTTTCGAGTTATGCCTACAAACGAGGCAGCAGTATATCATCGGGCTGATCACGTCTGCCGCCCAGTGACAGCTTGCACTAAAATGTCGGGATAAATGGCAGGCACGATCACCGCCCTGAAGGCGCAACGCGGGAAGGAGCGCGTGAACATCTATCTGGACGGCAGGTTTGCCTTCGGACTCGCGCTGGTACATGCGGTCTGGCTGAAGGTCGGCCAAAAGTTAAGCGACGATGAAATTGCCGAATTGCAAGCGGCCGACACAGTGGAACAGGCTCGACTGCGCGCGCTGGATCTGATTTCGTACCGGCCGCGCAGCGTGCGCGAAGTGCAGCTCCGGCTGAAGAAAGCGGGCGCCGACGACGAGGCCATCGCGCAGGTCGTCGAGCGCCTGAAGGAGGCCGGCTTGCTCGACGACGATGCATTCAGCCGGGCCTGGGTAGATAGCCGCATGCGCGCCAGCCCGCGCAGCAAACGCATGATCGCCTGGGAGCTGCGCCAGAAGGGCGTGAGCGGCACAGACATCGAAGCGGCGCTGGCGGAGGTGGATGAGGAAGACGCCGCCTGTCGCGCCGCGCTGCAGCGCCTGCCACGACTCCGGGGCCTCGCGCCCATGGAGCGCAAACGCAAACTTTATGAGCACTTGGCGCGCAAGGGATTCGATTACGAAACGATCGAGCGCGCCATCGAGAAAGTCGAGTCGTCGAGAGAGGGATGTTGATCGTTGATACGATTTGCGCCAGATTCGTATTGATCGAACAATGGATTTGAGATCATGCAATTGACGCACGAACGCTGAGAGATCATCAACCCCCTGCCCGACGGCTCGAACACAGCGAGAGAGAGACAACATGGATGCAACGATTATTGTGATCGAGGCCGTCATCGGGGTGATCATCGCCGCAGTAGTCGGCTGGATGGGATACCGCTTCGGCCGCCAGCGAGCAAAGGACGAAGGCGCGGTGCTGCGCGCCGAAGCGGAGAAGACGCTGAGCGAGGCGCAAGCCAAAGCCCGCCAGATGCTGGTCGAAGCCAAAGACGAAATTATCAAGATCCGCGACGAGGCGGACCAGGAGATCAAGGAGAAGCGGCTGGAGCTACAGCGGGAAGATGACCGCTTGAAGAAGCGCCGCGAGGAGTTGGAGAGCCAGCGCGAGCGCATCGAGCAACGTGAGAAGAAGCTGAATCAACGCCAATCGGCCCTGGACAAGCGCGAAGCCGAACTCGATCGCCTGCAGAAAGAGCGCGTGGCCACGCTGGAAGCCAAGCTCGAAGAAGTGGCCGGCATGACCCGCGAGGACGCCCGCAACGCGTTGCTCGAAACGGTGCGCGAGACGGCGCGCAACGACATGGCGCGCGTCATCCGCGAGGTCGAGGCGCGAGCCCGCGAAGAGGCCGATCAACGCGCGCGCAAGCTGGTGATCGAGACCATGCAGCGCGTGGCCACCGACGTGGTGGCCGAACGCGCCGTCACCACCATCGAGTTGCCCAGTGAGGAAGCCAAAGGGCGCATCATCGGCCGCAACGGCCGCAACGTGCAGGCGTTCGAACAAGCCGCCGGCGTGGACGTGATCGTGGACGACACGCCCGAGACGGTGACCATCTCGTGCTTTGATCCCGTGCGTCGCGAGATCGCCCGGCGTGCGCTGGAATCGCTCGTGCGCGATGGGCGCATCCACCCCACGCGCATCGAAAAGACGCTGGAAGACGCCAGGCGCGACGTCGAGCGCATCATGGCCGAAGAGGGCGAACGCGCGGCGATCGAGGCCGGCGTGCCTGGGTTGCCCACCGAGATCATCAAGACGCTCGGGCGACTGAAATACCGCACCAGCTACGGCCAGAATCAGCTCTATCACTCGGTCGAGACCGCCAGGCTGGCCGGCCTGTTGGCGTCGGAACTCAAGGCCGACGTGAAGATATGCAAGATGGGCGGCCTGCTGCACGACATCGGCAAGGCGCTCGACCGCGAAAGCGAAGGCACGCACGTCCAACTCGGCGTAGACTTGCTGCGCCGCTTCAACATCAACCCGAAGGTGATCCACTGCGTCGAGTCGCATCACCACGACGTGCCCCAGGAGACGCTGGAAGCGGTGATCGTCGAGATCGCCGACGCCATCAGTGGCTCGCGCCCCGGCGCGCGCCGCGAGACGCTGGAGACGTATGTCAAGCGCGTGCGCCAGCTTGAGGAAACGGCCAAATCGTTCAAGGGCGTGAGCGAGGCTTACGCCGTGCAGGCCGGCCGCGAGCTGCGCATCATCGTCAAACCCGAGATGCTGGACGACCTGGCCTGCATTCAGCTCAGCCGCGAGATCGCCAAGCGGATCGAGGAAACCATGGAGTACCCCGGCCAGATCAAAGTCACCGTGGTGCGCGAGATGCGGGCGGTGGAATACGCGAAGTAAAATTGTGTTTCGCGATCGGCCAACCGATCGCAACCCTAGTGAGGTGGAGCGATGTCAGGTCATAGCAAATGGGCAACGATCAAGCGCGCCAAGAGCGCGAACGACGCCAAGCGCGGCGCCATGTTCACGCGGCTCGGCCGCGAAATCACCATCGCCGCACGGGAGGGCGGCGGCAACCCCGATAGCAACTTCCGCCTGCGCCTGGCCATTGACCGCGCGCGCGCGGCCAACATGCCGAAGGAAAACATCGAACGCGCCATCGCTCGCGGCACCGGCCAGGGCGGCGAAGCCGAAGCGCTCGAAGAGATCATCTACGAGGGCTACCTGCCGCACAAGGTGCCGGCCATGATCCAGGTGCTGACGGACAACCGCAATCGCACCGTGGCCGAGGTGCGCAAGGTGCTCACGCGCGCCGGCGGCCAGCTCGAAGGGGCGGCCGTGGCCTGGCAGTTCCAGCGCAAGGGCGTGATCGTGATCGAGCGCAAAGGTGGGCTCAACCCCGACGACGTCTTCGAGGCGGCCATCGAGGCCGGTGCCGACGACATTGACATCGGCGACGAAGCCATCGAGATCACCACCACCGTGGAGAGCTTCCGCGAAGTGCGCGAGGCGCTGATCAAAAAAGGCTACGAACTGGCCAGCGCCGAGATCGCCCTGGTGCCTTCCAGCTACATGCAACTGGATCGAGAGAAAGCGGAACAGGTGCTCCACGTCATTGACGCGCTGGAGGAAATGGACGACGTGCAGCAGGTATATCACAACCTGCAGCTTCCCGCCGAAGTCGCGGCGTGAGCGGTGATCGCCATCGGCATAGACCCGGGGATCGCCACGACCGGCTTCGGCGTGGTGCGCGAGGAAGCGGACGGCCGGTTGACCGCGCTGGCGCACGGCGTAATTGAGACGCCCAAGCACGAACCACTGCCGCGCCGCCTGCAACTGTTGCAACAACAGCTCGAAGCGCTGATCGCAGCGTGGCATCCTCAGGAGGCGGCCGTCGAGGAGCTGTTCTTCGCCACCAACGCCCGAACCGCCATGATCGTCGGACAGGCGCGCGGCGTGGTGTTGCTCACGTTGTGCAACGCCCGGGTCGAGGTGCACGAATACACGCCGCTGCAGGTCAAGCAGGCCGTCGCCGGCTACGGCCAGGCCGATAAGCGGCAGATGCAGGAGATGGTGAAGTTGCTGCTCAACCTGCCTGGCATCCCCAGGCCAGACGACGCCGCCGACGCGCTCGCCATTGCCCTCACCCACCTGCACAGTCGCAAGTGGGCGAAGGCCGGCAATCCGTGACTACACTGCCCATGCCCCGACGGCGACCTCCCTCGCATACCTGGCTATGATCTCCCGATTGCGCGGAACGGTGCTCAGCATCAAGCCCCCGGTAGCCATCGTGGACGTGCAAGGGGTGGGATTCCGGGTGTCGTGCTCACAGGCGGCGCTAGATGGGCTGGCCCCCGGCCGCCATTGTGACCTGCACACGCACCTGATCGTCCGCGAGGACGACCTAGCGCTCTACGGCTTCGCCGGCGAGGAGGAAGTCGAACTCTTCACGCTGCTGTTGGGTGTGCAGGGCATCGGCGCGCGCACGGCGCTGGCGGTGTTGTCCAGGCTGCCACCCGAAGCATTGCGCCAGGCCATCGTCAACCAGCAAGTCGAGACGTTGTCGCGCGTGCCAGGCGTGGGCAAGAAGACGGCGGAGAAGATCATTTTCGCCCTCAAGAGCAAGCTGGGTGGACTGGATTCGTTGCCGGCGGGCGCGCCGCTCCCGGCGATGGATGCCGAGGTGATCGCTGCGCTAACCGCGCTGGGCTACAGCCTGGCCGAGGCGCAAGGCGCGCTGGCCTCGCTGCCGCGCGACGAGAAGCTCGACCTCGAAGAGAAAATCCGACGCGCCCTGGCTTATTTCGGCTAACAGCCGGAATACAGGGTTTGGTGAGGAGGGCGCCCTGCTCCGACAAATGCGCCGGGGCGTCCAACGGTCAAGATTTCCCGCCGGCCAAAGGCGCGAAGCGTAGAATCGCTCATCATGCCAGCCACCGAGCCTGAGTCGTTACCTGCTCCGACGCTCGCGCCTGCGCCCGCCGATGCCCCACGCGCGCCAACAGCGGCAAGCGCCTCGGCGATGCCCGATGCCGTCCGCACCAGGAGCCGCATCGCGCGGGCCGCGACCATCACCTCGCTCGGCAATCTGAGCAGCCGGGTGATCGGCCTGGGCCGCGAGATGGTCAAGTCGTTCTACTTCGGCAACGGCCAGGCCGCCAGCGCGTTCGAACTGGCGGCGAACGTGCCGACGCAGTTCTACGACTTGCTGGTGGGCGGCATGCTCAGCTCGTCGCTGGTGCCGACGCTCAGCGAGCTGGCCGCGCATGAGGCGACGCACGAAGCCCGCCGGCGCGAGTTCGGCGAGCTGCTCGGCGCGCTGATCGGCCTGTTCACGCTCGGCCTGGCGTTGCTGGTGGGGACGCTGTGGCTGCTGGCGACGCCCATCGCCCACTTCATCGGCGGCGGCCCAAATCAGGATGCCGAGCTGGTAGCGACGCTGCTGCGCATCACCATCCCGTCCATCCTCTTCCTGAACATGAGCGGGATCGTCAGCGCGGCGCTGTTCGCCCGGCACCGCTTCGGCTTCACGGCCTTCACGGCGGCCGTCTTCAACCTCACCCTGATCGCGTGCATGGTGCTGTTCGAATCGCGATTGGGCGTGGCATCGCTCGCGCTCGGGCTGCTGGCGGGGAGCGTTGCGCAGGTGCTCATTCAGCTCCCCGGGCTGCGCAGCGTGCCGATCCGGCTATCGTTGAACTGGCGCTTGCCAGGGGTGGCGCAGGTGATTCGGTTGTTCCTGCCGGTAGCGGGTGGATTGGTGCTCGCCCAGATCGCGGTGCAGGCCAGCTTCATCTTCGCCGGCCGCATCAGCGCCGAGGGTCCGGCCACCATGCGCTACGCGGCGCAGGTGATCCAGTTTCCACTGGGCATGATCGTCACCGCTGTTTCCGCAGCCATTCTTCCATCGCTCTCGGCCGCCCGCGGCGACGCGTTCAAAGCCACGCTGGCCCAAGGGCTGCGGCTGGTGTGGTTCCTGATCGTGCCGGCATCGGTGGGGCTGCACGTGTTGGCGACGCCGGTGATCGCGCTGCTCTTCCAGCACGGCGCGTTCACCGCCGAAAGCACGGCCTACACCGCGGTAGCATTGCGCGCGGCCGTGCCCGGTTTGTTGTTCGCGGCCATAGATACGCCGTTGATTTTTGCGTTCTATGCCCAACGCGACACGCGCACGCCGACGGTGATCGGCCTGGTCTCGACGGCTTGCTATCTGGCCGCCATCGCCGGGCTGGCCCGGCTGTCGCAGGACGGCGCGCGCCCGTTTACCCTGCACGACCTGATCCTGGTCAACTCGCTCAAGACCGGCCTGGACGCAGCGTTGATGGGGTTCTTCCTCTGGCGCAAGATCGGCGGGTTGAGCGGGTATGGCCTGCCTGCGCTCATCGTCAGGGTTGGGCTGGCGTCGCTGCTGATGGGTGGCGTGGTGTGGGTGGTGATGTCGGCCTTGTGGAGCCGCTTCGGGCTGCAGACGTTCGAGGCGCAGGTGATCGTGGCGATTGGCGCAGCGTTAGCCGGCGTAGCCGTCTATGGCCTGTGCGCAGCGGCGCTCCAAATCCCGGAGCTGATGGCCATCGGCAGCGCGGTGCGCCGCCGGTTGGGCCCGTGGCCGGCCAGGTAGCACAGGATTCGCTTGCCCCCGCCCGTTCGCGCACGCGCGGTTGCGCGGGCGACCGCGCCATGCGGGCGACCACCTAGGGTCGCCCCTTCAAACGGAAGACATGAGTGAGCTTCAACGCAGAGTCTGCACCGTGGCGATCGTCAAAGCCGTCCTCGCGACGCTCTTCCTGATCATCGTGGCGTTCACGCTGCGTCATCCGATCAGCATTCTGGTGAGCATGGCCGACCTGGCGCTGATCCCGTTCTTCGTCTGGTTGGCAAAGCGCCATCCGCGCGCGGCGGCCTACGGCCTGACGATCGAGACGGCGCTCTTTCTCACCCCGCGCCAGTTTGTGCAAGGCTACGTGAATGGGGTGAACTGGCCGATCTACATTGTCGTGCCGCTGATCGCCGGATATATCTTGATGGACGGCCGCGCCGCATGGATCGGCATGCTGCTTACCGGCCTGATCGCGACGCCGGCCATGCTGCTGGCCGCGCTGACCTTGCCGCCGGGCGCCACGCGCGCCGACGTGCTCACGCTGGCGGCCTTCGTGATCGGGCTGATGGTCGCGGCGACCTTGATCATGCGCGACGCGCTGGCCGGCGCCGATCGTCAACTCCGCCGATGATCGGGCTGATGGCGGGGCCGGCCCAGGCCGGGCGCGGCCTTGGGCGGGACGACGGACGGGGCCGCCGGCGCGACCAGGTTCCGCCCCAACAGGAAGCGCTCGTACCAGCGCCGCTTCCAGATCAGCAGCAACACGGTTGCCCAGGCCAGGGTAAAGATGAGGATGGTCGCCAGCACCAGCGGATCGGGGGGAATGGCCACGGCGAAGAAGCGGCGCAGGAAGGGGATGTTCCAACCCGCCAGGAAGGTGAGGAACAAGCCCAGCGCCAGCAGCGACATTTTCTTATCGCCGCTGTACGGCCGGCCGCCGGCCAGGAAGCGGAACGGCGGCTGCACGAACACCACCAGCAACAGGCCGGACATCAACGAGAACAGCGTGACGACGGATTGCGCGGCGACGTTGGCCACCTGGAATGAAAGGCGCTCCGGCGTGCTCACATCCATGCGGTAAGCGTCGGCCACCGCCTCCTGGAAGGCCGCGATGTCCTGCGGGGTGATCAGGTTGTTCAACATGCGCCCGTCCACCATGCCGAAGGCGATGACGTAGACGATCAGGCCGAAGGCCAACACCGACAACGAGGCCGGCACCACGAACGGCCACACCGAGCGCATCAACCTGCCCTTCACCGCGGCCGGCCTGGCCCAATAGGCCAATGCGATGGTGGGAATGCCGACGGTGAGCAGGGTGAGCAGCGTGATGTTGCGCGGGCCGAACGGGAAGCCCATCCCCACGAAGCCAGTGGCGACGATGATCATCGCCACGTAGAAGCAACGGGTGAGGAAGAGGCTGAAGATGTCCTTCATCCCATTCACGATGCGCTGGCCTTCGGTGAACGCGGGAACCAGCGCGGCGAACGAGTCGTCCAGCAGCACGATGTCGGCCACGCCGCGCGTGGCGCTGCTGCCGCTCTGCATGGCGATGCCGAGCCTGGCCTTCTTCAGGGCGAGCACGTCGTTCACGCCGTCGCCGATCATCGCCACGTAGTGGCCGCGGCTCTGCAGGGCATCCACCAACCTCTCCTTCTGCTCCGGGGTGATGCGACCGAAGATCACGCCTTCCTCGGCGGCCTGGGCGAACATGGCCGGAGGCATCTGCTCCAGTTCGAAGCCCGAATACCCTTTGACCTGATCGGGGAAGCCGGCCTGGCGGGCCAGGGCGGCCACCGTGTCCGGGTCGTCGCCAGAGATCACCTTCAGGCGTATGCCGGCCTGGCGGAAGCGCTCAACGGTCGTCCTGGCTTCGGGGCGCAGTTCGTCGCTGAAGACCAGCAGCCCCAAGGCGACGAGACCGCCGGGCAAGGCGACGTCCCCGCGCGGGTCGTGAAGCGTCAACACATCCGGCTGATGGGCAAACAACAGCACGCGCAACCCCCGGCGCGCCAGGCTGCGCACATGCCCTTCGAGTTCGTCGGGGCAGGCCGCCAACGCGCCGATCAGCACCTCCGGCGCCCCCATGACGTAGGCGCCGCGGTAGTGCTCATCGTCGAAGACCAGCCCGCTCCACTTGCGCGCCGATGAGAAGGGCACTTCGTCCACGAACGGCCGCTTCTGCCCGTTCAGCGCGTGGATGAGCGCTTCGCTGGTGCGGTTGATGGTGGTGGCGCTGGCGGCGAAGTCGGCCGCGATGCTTTCGAGCGCCGCTTCACTCAGCCCGGCCGGCACGCATGAGTGATAGTTGATCCGATTCGCCGTGAGCGTGCCGGTTTTGTCGGTGCACAGCACATCCACGTGGCTGAGCGACTCGATGGCGTTGGTCTGCTGCACCAGCGCGCCCCTGCGGGCGATGCGCACCGCGCCGAGCGAGTAGGCCACCAGGATGGCCATGACCAGGCCGTTGGGCACGATGCCGGCGATCACCGCGGCGGCCTGCACGCTGCGGATGGTCGGCAGGCGATTGACCACCGACGACACGAACATCAGGAAGCCGATCACCAACGCGATCATCATCAGCAGGCGCAACACGAAGTCAATTTCGCGCTGCAGCGGCGTCCGCACTGCCCTGAAGGCGCGCGCCTTGCCGGCCAACCGGTTGGCGTAGCTCTGAACGCCGACGCGCTCGGCACGATAGAGCGCCCGACCCGTCACGCAGAAGCTACCGGAGAGGACGCGATCGCCCGTTTGTTTGGGCACCAGGTCGGATTCGCCGGTGAGCAGCGACTCGTCCACCTCGGCCAGGCCTTCCACGATCACGCCGTCCAGCACCACCTGCTCGCCCGGATACAAGATCAAGATGTCGTCCTTGACCAGTTCGGATGGGTCCACGGCCCGCTCGACCCCGACCTCGCGCGCGCGGGGGTCGTCGGCGGCGCTGTCGCGGCGCAGGACGAGGGCTTTGGGGCGACTGAGCAAGGCGATGCGGTCGAGTTGGCGCTTGGCGCGCAGCTCCTGGATGATGCCGACGACGGCGTTGATGAAGACCAGGCCGCCGCTGGTGACGGCGTCGCCGATGTTGCCAAGCGCGGCCAGCGCCAGCGCGATCGAGAAGATGATGATGTTGATGCTGGTGAAGATGTTCTGACGCAGGATGTCGCCGACGGTGCGGCCGGTGGACGGCGGCGCCGGATTGCCCAGCCCGCGCTCGCGGCGCTCGGCCACCTCCTGCTCGGTCAACCCCTTGATCGCGTCCACGACTTCGGCTCCGTCAGGGGATGCGCTCGGGAGGCGTGATCGCGGGCTCGATGCCGATGCGAATGGTGGCGGGCGTTTCGTTCACCACCGTGGAGAAGCTCAACAGCGGCACAGCGACGCGCACCGGGCCGTCGTTCACCACCGAGAAACGCACGCGACCGTCGCCATCCGTGAAACCCTGCCCCAGCGGCGTGCCGCTTTGCTCGTCGGACAGGCGCACCGAGGCGTCGGCGATGCCTTCGCCCGGATCGAGCAGGCCGTTGCGGTTGAAATCATTGAACACCTGCACGTCAATCAGCAACGTGCGCGGCGTGGGCGAGGGCGCGGGGGTCGGCTGCAGGGCGCCGGGATCCACCGGCCGCACGATCAAATTTTGCGCCGGGCGCGGCGTGGGGAACGGCGTCGGCGTGTTTTCGGGCGGCGGCGGCGTGGGCGGCAGCAGAGGCGGCGTCGCCGTGGGCGGATTGGGGTTGGGTGTGGGCGTCGGCGTGGCCGGGATGCCGATGTTGCAGATGAGCGAGTAACCGCGAATCTGGCCCTCGCTCGCCCGCGGCGGGTTGACTTCGCCGATCAGGATGTAGGCATAGCCGGTGTAGCCGGACAGCCAGGTGAAGCGGCTCTCGAATCGGCCCAGCGCCTTGTTCTCGGGCGAGATGTCGTCGTTGCCGCCGATGCCGATGCGATCCTGGTTGTACACGATGATGTTGGTATCGCTCCCGCCGGTCAGGTCGAGCGTTTCACAGGTGTAGTACACGCCCTGCTTCACCGGCAGCCGGAAGAAGTCGTTGTCCACGGTATTCGGCGTGGGCGGCTGGAAGGGCACGAAGTTCAGGTTGTCGTACTTCACCCCCGGCGCGATGAGGGTGGCGCTGTCGAAGTCGCCGTTGTATTCGAAGCGATCGGCGCCGGAGGGATACGGCGTCGGCGGGATGGTCGGCAGCGGCGTGCTGGGCGCAACTTCCACGACCGACAGGTTGTAGGTCTGGCCGGCCACGCGCGGCGATTGATCCTTGTTCCACAGCTTGATCCAGTAGATGCCGTCGAACAGGCCGGTGAAGATGACCTGCGACCCGCGGTCGAGCGGGCGGTAGTCGTCGTTGGCGGCGATCAGGCCGACGGTGGTGAAGTTGTTGTCGGGCGGCAACTGATCGGGGCGATAGATGAACATCTCGGTATCCACGCCCGGCTGCACCTCGGTCGTCACGCGGTAGGTGGAACCGGCGCGGCCGAAGAAGAAATACCAGTCCACGTCGCCCTCGGCGAAGATGGGCGGCCCGCCGGTCGAGCCGAGGGTGGTGGTGTAGAAGTTCAGGCTGGTGAGCTGCTGGCCGACGTTGATGAAGCTAACGTTGCGTGTGCGCACCTCCGCCGGCGAGTTGTTCGGCTCGTAGGCGTCCGGGCTGGCGCCAATGGGCGTGGGCGTGAGCGCGCCGATGATTGAAATCACATAGTCAATGCGATAGCGCGCGAACGCAGGCGGCGACAGGATGTTCTTCACCCGAGCGCGATACTGCTGAAAGGAGCCGGTGTTGTTGACGATGGTGAGGCGGGACTGTGAGCCGCTGCCCACCTGCGTTCCAACCGCTGTTGTGCCGCTGACGTCGAACCCTTCGATAATCAATGCACCCGCCCCCTCGATGGTTGCCGTAAGGTCAATGGTGCGGTTGGGATCGAGCGTGACGATATACCAGTCAATATCGTCGGGCGACAACGCAAGCGTCGTCACGAAAGTCAGGCCGAGCATCGGGCTGGGGATGAGGCCCTTGGCTGTGGCTGCCGTGTCGTTCGGCTCGAAGAGGTCCGGCAGAAACGGCTGTTGCAGCGGACGCTCCACTGGCTGTTCCGCCACGGCGCTGCGCGGCGCCAACAACCACGCCGCCGACACGAAGACGACGAGCGCGATCGCAGCGCCGAGCGCTGCAACAACGGCACGGCGCAACAGGATGGAATGCCTCATAGGCCTGTCCAGCAACCCCCTCGCATCATGTTCGATTTTAGCCCGCGCGCGCCGAATTTGCCGACGCGCGTCTTACGCCGGCCGAGCGCGCGATGGACACTTCGCACGCGCGCAGCCGTGCCGCGCGCGAAACGCGCCGGCGAGATGGTCCACGCGTTCAAAACTGTTCGAGGAAGCGCAGGTCGTTTTGCCAGAAGTAGCGGATGTCGTTGATGCCCATCAGGCGCATGGCCTGCCGCTCGGGCCCCATGCCGAAGGCGAAGCCGGACCACGCGGCCGGGTCGTAGCCGCCGTTGCGCAGCACGGTGGGGTGCACCATGCCCGCGCCGGCGATCTCCAGCCAGCCGGTGCCCTTGGTGATCATCCGGTCGCGCTCGGTGGCCAGGCCCCAGTACACGTCCACCTCCACGCTCGGCTCGGTGAAAGGGAAGTAGGAGCAGCGGAAGCGAATGCGGGCATCGCCGCCGAACATGTGGCGGGCGAATTCGGTCATCGTGCCCTTCAGATCGGCGAAGGTGATGTTCCGCCCGACGGCCAGCCCCTCGACCTGGTTGAACTGCATCTCGCTGCGCGCGGTGACCTGCTCGTAACGGTAGACCATGCCGGGCAGGATGACGCGGATGGGGCGGGTGCCGTTGGCCCCCCGTTCGCGCATCACGCGGATCTGCCCCGGCGAGGTGTGGGTGCGCAGGAGCACGCCGGGCTGCGTGGTGTAGAACGTGTCCCACATGTCGCGGGCGGGATGCTCCGGCGGCATGTTGAGCAGCTCGAAGTTCATCTCGTCGGTCTCCACTTCGGGCGAGCGATAGACCTCAAAGCCCAGGTGGGCGAAGATGTGGATGATGCGTCGCAGCGTGAGGGTGCTGGGATGCAGGCGACCGCGCGGGATGGGCGTGCCCGGCAGCGTCACGTCGAGCGCGCCCGACCTGGCGGCCGCTTCGAGTTCGGCTTCCTTCACCGCCGCCTGCTTGGCGGCCAGGGCGGCCAGCAACGCCTGTTTCACCTCGTTGGCGCGCTTGCCGAAGGCCGGCCGTTCCTCTTTGCCGAGCGTGGCCAGGGCGGACATGGCCCGTTCGAGTTCGCCCTTCGCGCGCTTGGTGCCGAAGTACTTGCCGTGCCAGGCCTGCAGCGCTTCGCTGGTGTTGGCCGCATCCAGCGCCGCCAGCGCCTCGCGCTCCAGTAAGTCGAGTGACGATTCCATCTCAGGCAGTGCGCGGATTATAGCCAGGACTGCGCCCGAGGGTGCGTTCACGAATAGGGGCAAGAACCTCCCGCAGGTTGCTTGCTTGAGTCCAGCCAAGACCTGCGCGAAGGTTGTCGCTGCCCTGGTTGCGCGGGCGACCACATAGGGTCGC
>JAIMBB010000050.1 GCA_023511655.1 Anaerolineae bacterium | reverse complement strand
TGAAAGGTCCAGGCCCGTTCACCGTGTTCGCGCCGACCGACGAGGCGTTCGCCAAGCTGCCGGCCGGCACGGTCGAGGAGCTGCTCAAGCCGGAGAACAAGCAAAAGCTGCGCAGCATCTTGCGGCATCACATCGTGCGCGGTTACAACGACAGCAGCGTGGTCGCTAACCTCAAGGCCGTGCGCACCCAGGCCGGCAAGTCGCTGCCGGTCGTCATCGAGGATGGCAAGGTCATGCTCGGAGATGCGACGGTGACGGCTGTTGACGTGCTGGCGCGCAACGGCGTGATCCATGTGATTGACAAAGTGCTGATTCCTTAAGCGGCGCGATTCGCACAAGCGTCGAGGTATACGTCAACGTTCGTTGCCGTATACCTCGATACCACTCCTTCCCTCGACTTCTTCCTTGCCCTCGGCAGCTCGCATCTGTGGCGCGCCCGGATGGCCGGCGAGGTTGCATTTCCCTCGCCAACCCCTGAGCGCCCGTACATCGCCCTTGCGCTCAGGCCCGGCCTGCGCGCCCGTGCCCTCTCAACCGACTCACGCGGTGAACGATGACCGCCCCGATCAAAACCTAAGGGGAAATGCAATTCGAAGTGCAGTGCGTTATACCTTCACGGAATTTGCACGCCGGTCGCTCTGAGGCTGAGCGTCGGTGGGTCCGTTGAATTAAATCGAATAATGTGATTGAATCGGCATCGGCGCGCGAGCGCGGATACCGATGGCACAGCAGCATCTCAGCGATCAGGAACTCGTTGCGCACATCGCCCGGGGGGAACGATGGGCGTTCGAAGTCCTCTATGAGCGTTACGTCGCGCAAGCGTTCGGCCTGGCATTGCGCATGATGCAGGACCGCGCCACTGCCGAAGATATCGTGCAGGAAGCGTTCTGCCGTGTGTGGCAGCGCGCGACGCATTTCAACGTCCAGGCGGGTGGCAACGTTCGCGCCTGGCTGCTCACCATTGTGCATCGCTTGGCGATTGACACACAGCGCAAACGCCGGCCGAATGTGGAGATGGATGCGCGTGAAGACGCGGATTGGGAACTCGAAGATCGCGAGGCTGACGTTTTCGAGCATGCCTTCGCCAACATCGCAACCGACCGCGTGCGCGCTGCCGTATCGCAATTGCCGGAGCGACATCGCAAGGTGATCGAGCTATCGTTCTTCTGGGGATTGACGCATCGCGAGATTGCGGAGCAGCTTGGCGAACCGCTCGGCACCGTGCATAGCTGGGCACTACAAGGAATGAATCGGCTGAAGTTGCTGCTGAGGCAGCAGTTGAATTGAGTGGGCGACATGACGCTGGACGAACAAATTGCGTTGTATGCAATCGGCGCGCTAGACGAGCAGGAGCGAGCCGAGTTCGAGCGACAGCTTGCGGGCTCGCCGGAGCTCCGCGCACGGGTAGCCGAGGAGCGCGCTGCGGCCGCGGCCTTGATGCTGTCCGTCGAACCCGTCGCGCCCTCACCTGCCTTGAAGCAGAAGGTGATGGCGCGCACCGGCGCGCCGATCCGGCCGGCCGAGCCGCCCAGGTCCTCCGGCTTATCTGACTGGCTGCGCTACCTGTTCGGTGGGTTGGCGGTGGCTTGTGCGTCGCTGGCGCTCGTGCTCGGAGTTGGCCTGTTGAACGCTCAATCCCAGCTCACCCAGCAGCGGGCCTACAACGCCCAACTCCAAAGCCAACTGCAAGAGGTGCGCGTGCAATTGGACCTGGCGCGCGATCGCACCGCGCAGCTCGAACGCGAGTTGGCCGCTGCCCAGGATCGCCTCGCCCAGGCCGAGCAGCGCGTGCAAGCGTTGCAGGCCGATGCCGATCAGGCGCGCGCCGAGTTGACGGCGGCACAGAGCGAGGTCGAGCGCGTGCGGAACGCACTCGCTGCTGCCGAGAACGAGCTCGCTGTGCTGTCGCAGCGCGACGTGCGCGTGGCCTCCATCCCCGCTTTCAAAGACGACTTCAGACAAGGTGCTATCTCGCTGTTCTACGCGCCCGATGCCACAACGGCGCTTATCACGGCACACAACCTGCCGCCGCTATCCCCCGATCGAACTTACCAGGTCTGGCTGATCAAGGGCGATCAACGTTTGCCATCCGAGGTCTTCAACACGTCACCCGACGGCACTGGTCGGTTGGTTGTGAAGAGCGACGAGCCGTTTTCGGCTTTCGATAACATCGGGATTACCGTCGAGCCGGCCGGCGGCCGGCCCACTCCCAACCCCGACGGCCCGATCTTCCTCGGCCCACTGGGGTAGGGGACGTCCTGCACTCGCCCGGCGATAGCGTTGCATGGCCCCGCCGTTGAGAGGGCGTTTCACCGGAGCCACGTTTGGGACGGTGGATGATGTGGAGGGCGGCCCGGCGTGGCCGCTGGCGCGCCGTGATCTGGCGCAGCCGGGACGATCTGCGTTAGAATAACGCGCTTTTGCAACCACACAGGCCGACGATGCACGGACTCGCGATCCAGCCGATCGGCCTGAACTGAAGTAGAAGGAGCTTTTCGAGACATGGGTCCACTACCGAAGCGCAAGTTCTCATGGGGACGGACGCATCGGCGCCGAGCACACGACCATCTCACCCCTGTGCAACTGGTCGCATGTGACAACTGCGGCGAGATGAAACCGCCGCATATCGTGTGTCCATCCTGCGGTTACTACAAGGGACGCATGGTCGTCCGAATCGGCGACGATGCCAAGAGCGATAAGAAGTAACGATTGCGCCAATGCGCTTGGTGGCTTACGTCGGGCGCTGTGACCAGCAGCCCAGCACCAAGCTGACTTGACGACAGCTGACCTGCTGACCTGACGACAGCTGACCTGATGACCTGCTGACGCTTGATGATGACAACTGCATACGTCTTCCCCGGCCAGGGGTCGCAGTTCGTTGGCATGGGCCTGGAGCAATCGCAGCATCGGCCCATCGTCAGAGGCGTCTTCGCGCGCGCCGACTCGACGCTGGGCTTTCCGCTATCGCAGTTGTGCTGGTATGGCCCGGAGGCGGAGTTGAGCGACACGCTCAATACTCAGCCGGCCATCTTCACCCACAGCATGGCAGCCTACGAGATGGTCAAGCTGTCGGGCGAGATCGAAGCGCCGGCGTTCGTGGCCGGCCATAGCTTAGGCGAACTCAGCGCGCTGTGTGCAGCCAGCGCGCTCACGTTCGAAGACGGCGTGAAGCTGGCGCGTGAGCGCGGCCGGCTGATGAAAGAGGCGGGTGAACGCGCACCGGGCAGCATGGCCGCCATCATCGGTCTGGATGCCGATGCCTTGCGCATGGCCTGCGAAGAAGCCTCGTCGCAGCATACGCCTGGCGTGGTGATTGCAAACGACAACTCGCCGGGCCAGATCGTTATCTCGGGCGGCAAAGATGCCGTCGCAGCAGCCTCGGCTATCGCCAAAGTCAAAGGCGCCCGGCGCGCCCTGCTGCTCAACGTCAGCATCGCTTCGCATTCGCCGCTGATGGCCGACGTCGCCGATGACTTCGCGCGGGTGGTCGAAGGGACGCCGATCGCGCCGGCGGCCGTCCCGGTCGTGGCCAACACTTCGGCGCGCCCCATCACCCATCCCGACGACATCCGCGCCGAGTTGGCCGCGCAACTCACCTCGCCTGTGCGCTGGGTGGATAGTGTGCGATTCATGCATGCACAGGGCGTGACGCACTTCGTCGAGCTTGGCCCGAAGGACGTGTTGTGCGGCCTGATCAAACGCATCATCGAGGGTGCTCAGACTCGGGCGATCGGCTGAGGGTGCGAGTCAGCGGTGCGCAGAACCGACACAGTCTCTAGCCGCTGCGATGCAGGTGAAATTCGCAGCCGCTGTGGAGCGTCAAAGGAATATATCGAGGGACCTCTATGGGACAACTGCAAGGCAAATCGGCCATCGTTACCGGCGCGTCGCGCGGCATCGGACGCGCTATCGCTATCGAACTGGCTCGGCGCGGGGCATCGGTGGTGGTGAACTACAACGCCAGCGAGGCGGCCGCCCACGAGGTGGTCGAAACGATCGCCCAGGCGGGCGGCACGGCCATCGCCTTCAAAGCCGACGTGAGCAAGCTGGACGAGGCGGCTGCGTTGGTGAAAGCGGCGCTGGACGCGTTCGGCAAGCTAGACATCCTGGTGAACAACGCCGGCACCACGCGCGACACGCTGCTCATGACCATGAGCGAGGACGACTGGGATACCGTGATCAACGCCGATCTGAAGAGCGTGTTCAACTGTTGCAAGGCTGCCGTCCGGCCGATGATCCGCGCGCGCAGTGGCCGCATCATCAACATCAGCTCGGTGGTTGGCCTGGCCGGTCAGGGCGGCCAGACCAACTATGCTGCAGCTAAGGCCGGCGTGATCGGCTTCACCAAGTCGCTGGCCAAGGAGCTTGGCTCGCGCAACATCACCGTAAATGCGGTGGCGCCGGGGTTCATCCCCACCGCGCTCACCGATGTGCTCACCGAAGAACAAAAGCAGGCGGCCATCAAAGCCACGCCGCTTGGCCGTTTTGGCAGGCCCGAAGAAGTGGCCTATGCGGTATCATTCCTCGCAAGCGACGAGGCGGCCTTCATCACCGGCGCAGTATTGAGCGTGGACGGCGGCCTGGTCATGCAATGATCCGATGACGCAATCTTCGGTGACCATCTCGCCCGACGTTGTGCGTGCCATCGTGCGCAACACGGTGCTCGCCATGCCCAGCGTGCGTGGGTTGGTGGATCACCGCCGCGCACTGCGACCGCGCGACAGCTACAAAGGCGTGGAGGTTGCAGTCAACGGCGACGAAGTCTGGGTGAAACTGCACCTCATTGCTGCCCAAGATGTGTCGCTGACCGAGCTGGGCAGGGCGATTCAGTCGGAAGTGCGACAGGCGGTGAGTGAGATCATCGGCCTGCGTGTATCGGCGGTAGACGTATATTTCGAGGATGTCACGACATGACGCACGTGTGCTCGCCTTGCAGGTGCTTTACGAAGCCGACACCGCATGCCACCCCGCCGGGGAGGTGCTGAGCCGGCATCTCGCGGAGGTGGAAAGGACGGAGGCGGTGCGCAATTACGCCCGCGAGCTGGTGAACGGAGTCGTAAGCGAGCTGAATTCACTCGACCGGAGGATCAGCGCGTTGGCTCCCGAGTTTCCAGCTGAACAACTGGCCGCCATTGATCGCAACATCTTGCGCATCGCGCTATATGAAATGCAGCGCGGCGAGGTGCCGTTGAAGGTGGCGATCAGTGAAGCGGTGAACCTGGCGAAGGAGTTCGGTAGCGAGACGAGCTTTCGGTTCGTAAACGGCGTACTGGGCGCCGCAGCAAGCCTATGAATGGAACGATTCTCGGCGTTGGCCCGCTGGAGGTGTTGTTCATCCTGATCCTGATCCTCCTGGTGTTCGGGCCGGAACGCCTGCCGGAATTCACGCGCGGCCTGGGCGCTGCCCTGCGCCGTCTACGTGAGACGTACGTTGCCTTTACCCAGGAGTTCAAGGGCGAGCTTCAACCCATCGCTCAGGACATTGACGAGGTCACGCGCGAGATTCGCCGCGAGGTGCAAGCCATTCGTGAAGCAGCCGACATCCGCGCCATACTGCAGCCCTATGCCGACGACATCAGCAGAAACGTCAGCCTGAATGCGCCGCCCGGCGCGCCCGCCTTGCCGGCTGCAAACAGTTCGAACGGTGCTGCGCCAAGCGGCGGCGCGCAAAATGGCGCTGCGCAAAATGGCGCTGCGCAAAATGGCGCTGCGCAAAATGGCGCTGCGCAAAATGGCGCTGTGTCGAATTTGCCGGCGCTGTTGCCCCCTGCGACGACGCCGACGAATACGGTGGTGACGAGCGGGGCAGCGCCGACGCCACGACCGACCATCGCCCCTAACGGCGCTCGCATCGTCACACCACCGCCGCCGAGCCTTGAGGGTCCCCCCCCGGTTGAGCTCTCGGAAGACAATCCGTGGGCTTCGATTGGCGCGACGATTCGCACCGACCGGCTGGATGACGACAACCCTTGGCGTAGCTGATCGTGTATAACTCCTGCTCGAGGCTGGATCATGGCGCAGAATGTTCAGTCCGCAGATGAGATGCAGAACGAAGAGGGTATGACCCTGCTTGAGCACGTGCGTGAGCTGCGCGACCGGCTGCTCAAGGCGGTCGTTGCGCTGGCCATCGGCACGGCGGTCGGATTGGCCTTCTCCGAGCAAATCTTGAAGATCTTGCTGGAGCCCTATGGCCCGGCCAAGCAGCTTCTGGTCACCAGCCCGACTTCACCGCTCACCAACGTCTTCACCGTGTCCGTGACGGCCGGCGCCATCCTGGCCCTGCCGTTCATCTTGTATCAAATCCTGGCCTTCATCTTCCCTGGCCTGTTGCCCCACGAGAAGCGCTGGATCCTGATCGGCCTGCCGTTCGGCTTCGGGCTGTTCATCCTGGGCGCGACGTTCGCGTTCTTCGTCATGTTGCCGGCGGCGGTGGGTTTTCTCACCGGCATCTTTCCAAGCGTCTTCAACGTCGCTCTTACTCCCGATGATTACATTCCCTTCGTGGCCGGCGTGATGTTCTGGATGGGTGTGGCGTTCGAGATGCCGCTCATCATCTTTATCCTGGCCAAGGCCAATGTGATCAATGCGAACGTGCTCAAACGGCATTGGCGCTGGGCGGTCTTGATCGTTGCTGTGCTGGCTGCTTTGATCACCCCGACGCCAGATCCGATCAACATGAGCATCGTCATGGTGCCGCTGTTGCTGCTGTATGGCTTCAGCATCGTGATGGCCTACGTCGCCCGACGCAACGCCACCGTGCCGGCCATGCTCGATCCCGAAGAGAAGGTGAAGGAGACCAAATGATTTTGCACCTCGTCGCCCGCGCCGACTGGGAGGCTGCGCCGACCGACCAGCCCTACCGCGCACCCAGCCTGAGCAGCGAGGGCTTCATCCACGCCACGCAGGGCGATGCGCTGATGCTGCAGGTGGCCAACGCCCTCTACAAGGATCGGCCAGGCGAGTTCATCGTCTTGGAAATTGACGAAGCCAGGCTGACCAGTGCGGTGAAATGGGAAGCACCGGCTGCCACGCCGACCGATGCGATCCCGCCGGAAGCGAGCGTGAGCGATGTCGTCCCTCCTGCAGCGCTGCTCTTTCCCCATATCTACGGGCCGATCAACCGCGATGCCATCGTCGGCGTGCGCCTGGTGATGCGCGATGCCGATGGCGCGTTCATCGGCTACGCGCCGCTGCCCGATCCCCATAACCCGCTCAACCTCAAGTCGCCCAGTCAGATGGCCAACGAATTGCTGAAGGCGACCGATGAGTTCTCCGAGGCGCTCGCCCGTTTCAAGGACAGCGTCGAAGGTCGCATGGCCGAGATTGACGAGAAGATCAAGAAGCTGTAGTGCTTGCCACTTGCGCCCGAGCTGCGTGACCAACCCCGGCGCGAGGATCGGTTGGCCTTGCCTGGCCGACGGGTTTGATGATGACGGCGACTCACCCTGAAGACGTGGTGACTCGGGTCGGCGACGCACAAATTGGGGTTTGATGAGGCGAAGGATCAGTCCAAAGCGATGAACAGGGAGCGGCGCGGTTTGCCGCTCAGCTCGCGCGTGCGGTGGCCTCGGCCGGTCGTGTCCTCGACCAGCAACACATCGCCACCTTTGAACTCGCGCTTGGCGCCGTCGCTCGTCTCGACTTCGATATGGCCGTCGAGCATGACGATGTATTGCCGCCGCGGAGCGACGTGCCAGTCGTAGTCGTAATCGGCAGCCGTCTCACGAAAAGCCAGCCCGGTCACCGGTTGCCAGTCGGAAAGCCTGCCGATCGGTGCGCTGCTGGTGTACTCGATCTCCACGTCTGCGAAGTGCGAATGGCCGTCGGGGCCGCTGTAGATGCGTGTGATCTTCATGGTCGTGTAATCGGATTGTGTGCGAATCATCCTGGCACAGCGATGGGCGAAGGGCCGGTTCGATCTGGCCACGGTAGCGCTCCGACCATCCCTGGTGCAATCGTCGGGCGCCATCTTCTCACAACTCCTTCCGCCGTTTGGGGCGGCGACGGTTGGGAATTTCATCCACTCCTAAACTTGCGCGGTAACATTCGGTTCGTGTTCGGACGACTGAGGGGACGCCGCCACTCGAAGATGAAGCCTGCCAATGGCTACGCGCCTGAGGTGCCGGCGTGTGAGGATCCATACAAGCATGGTAACTGCCACCTGATCGAGTTGAAGAAGGTCGTGAAGGTGTATGACACGCCGGCGGGCAAGTTTCACGCCTTGCGCGGCGTTAGCTTGTGCGTGGACACGCACGAATTCGTAGCGGTGATCGGCAAAAGCGGCAGCGGCAAGTCCACGCTGATCAATATGATCACCGGGATCGACCGGCCGACGTCGGGTGAGGTGTTGGTGGGCGATACGGCTGTGCATCGGCTGAGCGAAGGCCAGATGGCAGTGTGGCGCGGCAAGCATGTTGGCGTGATCTTTCAATTCTTCCAATTGCTGCCAACGCTTACGCTTGTTGAAAATGTCATGCTGCCGATGGATTTCTGTAATACGTATTCGCCGCGCGAACGCTATCAACGCGCCATGCAATTGCTGGAGCATGTGGACATGGCCGACCACGCCAACAAACTGCCCGCAGCGGTATCGGGCGGACAACAGCAGCGCGTGGCGATTGCGCGCGCCCTGGCCAACGACCCGCCCATTATCGTAGCCGATGAGCCGACGGGCAACCTCGATTCCAAGACGGCCAACCAGGTATTCGACTTGTTTACTCAGCTCGTCGCGGAGGGTAAGACCATCCTGATGGTCACCCATGATCAGGACCTTGCCCGTCGCGTCACACGTGCCGTGCTGGTCGCCGATGGTGAGATCAAGGATGAGATTCATTGAGGGCCAGTGCGGCAACAACCTTCTTGCCACCAAATCTGCGTCTTGAGCTAAAGTCCGTAAGTACCAATACAAATGCAATAGTTTGGTGCAAGTTGCCGTTCTTTTGATCGTTGGGTATAATTTTGCTTGCGTTGCAGCCCCATGGGTATGTTTACACACTACCGGGGTGTGGTAATTTTTAAAATCGTGTCCACATGCGCAACGAAAGTGAACGAAAGTCGTCTTTATAGTTGCTTGGAGCGGATAAGGAGTGCGGCATGGCCGGCATAGCCCACCGGGCGCGTAAGCCGGTAAGGGGTAAACGAGATGAGCACACAGGAAAGCGTGATCAAGTCGGGGGAGACCTTGTTGATCGTCGGTGCGGGAGAAACCGGCAATCTGGTGGCCCGGCATATTACGGAGCGCGGATATCACGTGGAGGCGACCACCAGCCCGCGCGATGCTGTCTCGCGGGTGAGCAACGGCGAAGCCGGCGTCATCCTCTTGGATTTGACCGCTGGTCAGACCTCCCTCGACCTGGCCGACACCCTGATGGGACTGCCATCCTGTCCGCCCATCGTCGTGCTTGATAAAGACCCCACCGTTGAGCGCGTAGTTGCCGCCCTCCGCATCGGCGTGGTGGACTATCTGTCCATCGGTGATGGTGAGAGTGAGATCGTGGATCGGCTGACCACGCATCTGGCCAAGGCGCAAGCTGCTGCGCGCGCAGCGCAGTTGCGCCGGGAAGCGGCGCCTCGCGCGCGTGAGTCGAGTAACGGTGCTACGTCGGGCCTGACCGGCCTGGAGCTGAATGCCGCCCGCCGCATGCTGATCATCGAGGATGTGCCGATCCTACTGTCTTCAATCGAGCTCAATTTGGTTGAACTGCTCATCCGGCGCGCGCCAAGCCTGGTGACCTATGAAGAGATGGCGCAAGTGGCTTTTCCAACCACAACCGATGTAGAGCACGCCCTGCGGCTGTTGCGGCCCCATATTGCGCGCCTGCGCCGTAAATTCGAATCGGTGCACAATACCCGCTGGCGCATTGCCAACTTTCGTGGCCAGGGGTATGTGTTGCAGCGCATCGGCGCGCCGGTAAGCATCAACGTGCCCAAGCGCATACAGCCGGCGCGCGGAGAACGGGTCGTTGAATAGGATTTAAGGGAGGGGCAGACACTGCCCGCGTCCATCTGCGCGGGCAAGGCCTCCGTCACGCCTCGATTGCCTGCGGGATGGACGCGCCGCATCGAACCACGCGCACCACCGCTCCGGCGTTGGCCAGCGCAGCGATTACATCCTCACAGGAGCGCGCCGCCCCGAACGATTGCCCGTCTATCACGATGGCGACCACGTGAATGCCGTTGTGCACCGCCTGCTGAACCGCCAGCGCCCATGCCACATCGGCCCAGGCCGAAATGGCGATCAACGTCGTCCCGCGCGTCAGCAACACCGATTCCGCGCTCAGCATACGGTCGAATGGGATCTGGCCGTGCGCGCGCACGACGGATAGCGTCTCCATGATCTTGGTGAGCTGACGCTCGCCGCGCTCGCCGGGAATCACCTCGCGATGCGCCCCATGAGCGATCAGGCCGACCACGCGCCCCTGCTGCAGAAAGTGCCTGGCGACGGATGCGGCGATCGAGATGGCGTATTCCTCGGTGTGCGGTGGCAACTGAAACGCTGCCGGTGCCTCGTCTGCAACGATGGTCGGCGACGGCAACTGCTCTACCAGCGAGTCGGGTGCGCCTTCCTCCAACCCGACGTGCGCGTCGGCGCATAGATCAACAGCCACCCAGACATCGGAGATCGGGTCGAGTTCAAATTCTTTGACGATGAGGCGCTGGCGCCGGACACTGGTCGGCCAGTGGATGCGGTTGATGCTGTCGCCCGGCATGTAGTCGCGCACGCCAGCTGCATTGGTGGTGACGTAGTGCGTTCGCCGGTGCAACGCATCACCGCCGGGCAGGAAGGTGGCGGGCAGGGGAAAGTCGCGAAGATCGAACGTGGCCGGGTAGACCAGCAACGTGTGCACAATGTCGAGCTGGCGTTGCATCTGGTAGATGCCCAATGGGTCGCCACTGCACACGATCACCGGCCCAAGCGTATAGCGCCCGCGATGCTCGCAGCGGCTCTTCACGCGCCAGCCGCGCCACTGATGTCCGCCGATCAGGCTGACCACGCGGCTGGCGCAATGTCCGGGCAACGTGGATTGATCGCGCACCTCGACCCATAGCTTGGGGATGCGGCTGAGGTTGGTCAGCTTGAATTCCTCTTCCAGGTCCTGGCCCACCTGAGCGACGCGCGCAAAAGTGCGGCGCGCAATGCGCAACCAATTCACCCCCAGCCATGCCCAGGCGATCGGGATGACGATGAGCATGAACAGCGCGCCGGTGAAGGTCCACCACAAACCGCGCCCCGTGCTCAGCGCACCGGTCAATGCGATCAGGAATAAACTCCATACGACGCGGTAGCGGGTCATGGTGAATTGAGAAAGGCTCGCCTTTCTCGATGCTTCATTTCACGCGCGCTCCGGGCACCGGCGTGGTGCGCAGCAACTCTTCCAGCACATCGGCAGAGGTGATGCCCTTGATGCGGGCCGCCGGGCTGATGATGATGCGATGGCCGAGCGTCGCTGGCGCGAGCGCCTTCACGTCGTCAGGGATGACGTAGTCCCGGCCGTGCACAGCAGCCCGCGCCTGCGAGGTGCGGAAAAGCGTCAACGCGCCACGCGGACTGGCGCCCAGATACACGTCGGGATGGTGGCGCGTGGCATCTACTAACTGCACGATGTACTGTTTGACCAACGGATCGCTATAGACCGACTTCAACAGCTCCTGCGTCTCCACCAACTCCTCGGCGTCGGTGACTTGCTCCAGGCTTTCGATGGGGTGGGTAAACTGTTGCGCGTCGAGGATCGCCATCTGCTGCTCCGGCGTGGGGTAGCCAAGCGATACGCGCATCAGGAAGCGGTCGAGCTGTGCCTCGGGCAGTGGAAAGGTGCCCTCGTATTCGATCGGGTTCTGCGTCGCCAGGACCAGGAAGGGCGATTGCAGCTCGCGCGTGACGCCATCCACTGTCACCTGTCGCTCCTCCATCGCCTCCAGCAGCGCGGCCTGCGTCTTGGGCGTAGCGCGGTTGATCTCGTCGGCCAGCACGATCTGCGCCATGATCGGGCCGGGGCGGAACTCGAACTCGCCGGTCTTTTGGTTGTAGATCGAGGTGCCGGTCACGTCCGACGGCAGCATGTCGGGGGTGAACTGGATGCGCTTGAAGGTGCCGCCGATCGAGCGGGCCAGCGCCTTGGCCAGCATGGTCTTGCCCACGCCCGGCACGTCCTCGATGAGCAGGTGGCCCTGGCACAGCAAGCAGATGGCTGTCAGTTCGACCACGTCGCGCTTGCCGAAGATGACCCGCTCGACGTTGCCCACTAGCCTCTCGGCCAGATCGCGCACCGCTTGCATGGGAGGGACTATGAACCAGGGATTGGAGATTGGAGATCGGCAATCTCCAATCTCCATCGTCGTCAAATCAACTTCTTAACCGCCTCGATTGCGGCGTCGTAATCGGGGTGTTGGGCGATCTCCGGCACGTACTCGACGTAGGCGACCGTGTCGTCTTTGTCCACCACGAAGATGGCGCGCTGTTCGATGCGCATCTCTTTGACGTGTGTGCCGGCTGCATCGCCGAATGCCATTGCTTTGTGGTCGGACAACACGGTGATGTGCTTCACCTCGGTGTCGCTTACCCAACGCCGTTGCGCCCAGGGAAGGTCGGCGCTGACGGTGATGACCTTCACTTTGTCGCCGAATGCTTCTGCTTCTTCGTCGAAGCGCTTGGTCTGGGCGTCGCAAATGCCCGTGTCCAACGAGGGCACCACGCTGATCAGGCGGACCGTGCCGTGCAGCGCGCCCAGGTCTACCTCGCTCCAGTCAGGCGCCGTCAACGTGACGGGCGGGAACTTATCCCCGGGCTTCAGGCGCTCGCCAACGACGGTCAGCGGCTTGCCTTTGAACGTGAGTTCGCCTGTTCGTTCCGTTCGTTCGAGCAACATCTTTATCGTCTCCATTCCAGTTTGGTTAAAACGCGGCGCGACTATACCACGCGCCCTTCGACGTTTCACAGGCCGCCGGCTGAACGGCGCGAAGCGATTTCTGTTAAAGTTGCACTATCGTGACGACAAGCGCGGCCCTCCCCACGCCCGAAACCATATTCGCATTGGACGCGTGCGATCCGCTGGCTCCGCTGCGCAGCCGCTTTCATTTGCCAGAAGGCGTGATCTACCTGGACGGTAACTCGCTCGGCCCGTTGCCGCGCACAGCGCGCCATCGGCTGGTCGAGGTAGCCGAAGACGAATGGGGGAATGGTCTCATCCGCAGTTGGAACTCGGCCGGTTGGATCGAGTTGTCGCAGCGCATCGGCGACAAGCTCGCCCGCCTGATCGGCGCGCAGCCGGGCGAGGTGATCGTGGCCGACTCCACCTCGATTAACCTGTTCAAGGCCCTGGCCGGTGGACTGGCGCTCCGACCCGACCGTCGCGTGATCGTATCCGAGCGCGATAATTTCCCAACCGATCTCTACATGGCGCAGGGCTTGATCGCGCTGCTCGGCGGCACGCACGGACTGCGCCTGGCCGAGGCGGACGCGATTGCCCAGGCGATCGCTGCGGATACGGCGGTCGTCATGCTCACCCATGTGAACTATCGCACCGGTCGAATGCACGACCTGGCCGCCCTCACCCGATGCGCGCATGAACACGGCGCATTGGTGATCTGGGATCTGGCCCATTCGACGGGGGCGGTGCCGGTGGACTTGAACGGCGCAGAGGCCGATTTCGCCGTCGGCTGCGGCTACAAGTACCTGAATGGCGGACCCGGCGCGCCGGCGTTCATCTTCGTCGCGCGCCGACACCAGGTCAGCTTTCGCCAGCCGCTGGCCGGCTGGTTGGGGCACGCACAGCCCTTTGCCTTCGAAGGCTGTTACCGGCCGGCCGAGGGCATTGCCCGCGCGTTGTGCGGCACGCCGCCCATCCTCAGCCTGGCCGCGCTGGAGTGCGGCGTGGACATCGCGCTCGAAGCGCCGATGGCAGCGGTGCGCGCCAAGTCGCTGGCCTTGACCGACTTGTTCATCACCCTGGTCGAGCAGCGATGTTCCGGGCATGGCCTGCGGTTGGTCACGCCGCGCGAGTACGACCGGCGGGGCAGCCAGGTGTGCTTCGCCCACCCCGACGCCTTCCCGATCATGCAGGCGTTGATCGCGCGCGGTGTGATCGGCGACTTCCGCGCGCCGGACGTCCTGCGCTTCGGCTTCGCGCCGCTCTACCTGCGCTACGCCGACGTGTGGGACGCTGCGCACATCCTGGCCGAAGTGCTCGATACCCGTGCCTGGGACCGGCCGGAGTTTCGGCAGCGGGCGATCGTGACATGAGGCTTAGAGGGGTGGGATGGTGGGCTTGTTCCCGCTGTGTGATGACGGCCTGAGCAGCTATCGCCCGGCGACCAACGTCAGATACATGCGCGCCTCGAAGACCAGGCCGAAGGCGACCAGGAACATGCCGACCAGGGCCGAGCTGATAGTGTAGGAAGACAGGTTGACCGGATAGGGCCAGTAGGAGCGCGCCTCGCTCACCATAGCCGGAACCACAATGCCCTGGTGCAGGGCAATCGGCAGCGTTAGACAAGCGACGTAAAGGACGACCATGATCAACCGCACGCTCCAACGCCACGCTGCGACGCGCCAGAAATTGCTCAGGCTCAAGCGAAGCGTTGGAACCAACCATCGCAGCGCGCCACCGCTCGGCGTGTGCATGATGTGCGCCGTTCGCATGCACAACAGCGCCTCGGTGATGAAGACGAGCAACGCGCCGGCGATGCCAGCTGCCAGAAGCGGTGTGGATAGATCGGACGGTGAAGGTTGAGAGAGGCTCCATCCCAGGTAGCTGCCGCTCTGGCGGCTGAGGTGGTAGCGCGTGGCCGAGTGCAACTCTGTAAACGGCGAGCCGGGATCGGGCGGCAGTTGGGCGATCGCGCGCACCAGGGTCAGGTTCAAGATGCTGTGGGCGTCGCGACGCACCCAGCGATAGTTGGAGACGTCCAGGCGCATCTCGCGCAGCATCCACGTGATGCCGACCAGGCTGATGGTGATGAGCAGGCCATACAGCAGGCTGCTCGCCAACAACGGTTGCCAGCGCCGCAACGCGGCGCCGAACGCTGCACGCAGCGAAATCGGCTGGCTGGCTGTTCCATCAGTTCCGGCTGGCGTGTGCAGCGCGATCCAGGTGATCGCGCCGCGGCCGATCAGAAAGGTGAACGTGCCGATCGCCGCCTGAATCTGCATCTGCAGGTAGAACGCGTTGGCGGTGAGCGCGAAGTAGCTGCCCTGCGAGGCCAACCCGTGCAGCACAAGCGCGAGGTACGACAGCGCGCCGGTGATGACCACGCTGGCGAAGCACAGCAGACCGCAGACCAGGATGGGAAGCGGATGTTGGGTGAAGACGGCCAAGGTGGCTTGCACCACCGAGCCGAAGCTGATGCACCGCGCGTGGGGAGCAACTGCGTGGGCGCGTTCCTCGCTCAAGGTGAGCGCGCCGGAGATCACCTGCTGCATGGCTCACATTATCTGGCCAATGCCCGATACATGCGAGCCTCGAAGATCACACCCGCTGCGATGAGCGCGCCGTTGACCAGGGCAATGCTGACGCCGTTGGCTGACTGCGCGATGTGATACGGCCAATAGCCGGTGCCGAGCATCTGACGGGTCGGGGCGATCACCAGCACCTGGTGCAACGCCGGCACGAGCACCAGCGCCGCCACGGCGAAAGCGACGAAAGCAAAGCGCAACGACCAGCGCCAGATCAGAATGCGCCCGAAATGCGAGCTGCTCACGCGCACGGCTTGCAGCAGCCATGTCCTATCCGTCGGCGGCGTGCTGAAGATGGCCGCCGTGCGCAGGCACAACAGCCCATCCACAACGATCAACGTTGCGATGGATGCCAGACCGACGACGATCGTCCCCGGCGAGGCAGTGCGCGATACGGTGGACAAATCGAAGCCCAAGTAGGATCCGACCATGGAGCGGGCGAGGTTGTAGCGCACGGACGTCAGCCAATCGGTGAAGGGCGAACCGGGGTCGGGCGGCAATAGGCCGATTGCGCGGATCAGCGTCCAGTTTAGGATATTACCGAAGTCGCCGATGCGTATCGAACGCGTGTTGGAGATGTCCAGGCGCAATTCTCGCAACATAGCCGATAGCCCCAGCAGGCCCAATGTGATCAATCCGCCGTAGAGCACCGTGCTGAGCACCAAGGGGCGCCAGGCGCGCAGCGCCGCGCGCAGGGCATTGCCCAGCGAGACCTGCCCGGCGCGCGCCTCCTCTTGCATCGCGATCCACGTCAATGCCCCGCGCCCCAAGGTGACGGTGAAAGCGCCGATCAGCGCCTGCACCAGCATCTGGGTGTTGTAGGCGCGCATCGTGGTGGTGGTGTGCGAGCCGGTGCGAATCACCGCTTCGCCGATCATCACGCCGTAGACGAGGGAGCCGACGATGCCCGCGCCGGCGAAGCAGGCGAAGGCGCATACTACGACCGGCAGCGGATGCCGCGCAAATACGTTGATGGTGGCTTGCAGGGTATGGCGGAAACTGACCTTGTGACCAGAGACGGCACCTGAGGTCGCGGCGGGCCACGGTCGGAGGTAGATCGAGGGGAGCGCGTCTCGTATACCCATGCTTCAGCCGGAATCGGCGACGGATCGTGACGCGTCGCCGAGGGAAGACCTCGGCGACGACCGAATGAGAGCGTAAGGGCAAAACCTGAGCGCAGCCTGAAAGTCGGGTCAACGGCGTCCGAAGACGCGGCCGGAGACGATCTTCACCGCGCGCAGCGGCGCGTCTGCCTCCTGACCCATGCCTTCATAATCGTAGGAGCCGTTGCTCTTCGCCAGATACTCGTCCAGTTCGGCTTTCAACGCTTGCAGGATGTCGCGCTCGGTTTGCAGCAACGAGCGCAGGCCGTGCGGATTCGTGCCACGCAGTTGCAGCAAGGTCTGAAGATGCGGCAGGCATAAACCCGATGAACGCGCGAAGGCCTGGTGCATCTCCGCTTCGTGGAACTCGCTGACCAGAGTTCGCAGCAACATCTGTTCCTGGCCTTGCTCGTACTCGCATAAGGGGCACACTCGCCTGGGCTTGATCGCTCCCAGCAGGATTCTGCGCAACGGGGCGATGGCCAGTTGCTCCCAGGGCCGAGGCCGGCGCAGTGGTGTCGATCCGGCCTCGTGCGGCGTGGTCGGCAGCAGAACACGATTGACCTCGCGCAGCACATCGTTGATCACGTCGTGTTGGATGATGGCGGTGCCGAGCATGCGGCTATGGCCGGCCAACAACGCCCCATGCACCGAGCAATAGCCGCGTGCGGCGCGGATCTCCGCGCGCCGTTCGACGTTGGTGATGCTTTCGTAAAAGAACACGTCCACGTATTGGCGCACAGCGCGATCAACCATCCGGCAGATCGGGCAGCCAGGATGTGCCATGGCCTCGATCAGTTCGTGATAAACGCTGCTCTTGGCGTGCATCGAAGTGAGTGAGGATATGCGCCCCAATAGGGACAGCGACCATGCCCGACAATCAGCCATCGGTCACGTTGCCAGAACCCGTCGCTCTATAGTGCTTTGGCAAGCTGAGATCGGGCTGGGCAGCAGCAGAGTGGGTGATGAGTTTCAGGAATTCCACGATAGCATGGTTGGTCTGCTCGACACGTTCCTCGTGCACGATGTGGCCGGTGTTTTCGAACAGGTGCAATGTGGCGGCAGGCAGGATACGGGCGAGTTTTACGCCATCGTCGGCGGGGAAGATCGGATCCTTTTCTCCCCACAGCAGCAGCGTGGGCGGTGTGATGGCGTTCAGGTTGTGCGGCACCGGCTTTTGACCATCTTTGGGGGAGCGGGCCTGCCACACCTGGGCTAGCGCCGAGCCGCGCACGTAGAGCGGGGCGGCATAGCCCTTGACTACCTCGTTCGTGATCCAAGCCTTGCCGGACGACACGAACTGCAATCCTGGCCGCACCAGCAAAGGCGAGGTGGAGTAGAAGGCCAGGATGTAGCCGGCAATCGGCAGCCGCACCCAGCGGGCAATGGCGGGGCGAGCGGTGGCAAAGGCTTCGGGCGCGATTGCCACCAACGACTGCACGCGCTCTGGTGCCAGCAGGGCGATTTGCATCGCCACGCGCCCGCCGAAGGAATGACCGACGAAGTGCGCTCGACGCACGCTGAGCGCGTCAAGTACGCCGACGACCATTTCGGCCTGGGTCTGTGTTGTATAGATCGGCTCGGCCGGGCGGGCCGAGGCGCCGCTGCCGAGTTGATCCACTGCGATCACGCGGTAGCCGGCCGCCAGCAGCGCCGCTTTGGTATGACGCCAGGTAAAGATGGACGAGGCAAACCCGTGAATCAGGACGACCGCGGGCGCCTCTCGCGGTCCGTCATCGGCGTAATGGATGGCGTAGCCGTTGACCCAGACGAATTGATCGTCGCCTGCGAATTCGCGCAGGTTCAGCCGCTCGCGCAGCGGCGCCAGCACGTAGGCTCCCCACACCACTGAGCCGGCCAGTGCCAGCGCAATCACGATGGCGATCCACGCCGCGGCCGGCACCTGCGGTCCGTAGCCGGTGGTTTGCTGGGCGACCAGAACGACGAAAGTAGCTGCCAGGCCAAGCAGGCCGGTCGTGGCAGTGATCTGTTCGTAGCGCCGGATCGGCCTGCGCCTGGCCAGCCTGCGCAACAACCAGATGGCGGCGATGGTGATCAGCGGCGGGACCAGCAGCGCCGGCCAGTGTCCCCAGCGTAGATAGTCCCGCACCTCCCACCAGTTGACGGGATAACGGACGAGCACGTGAGGAGCGAAGTTCTCCATGATGCCGATGTCGAGGGCATAGCGCGCCATGCCCACCGGTTCGCCCCACACTGCGACATAGTAGCGGCCGGTCTGCGGCATCACCACTTCGATCTTCGCGCGGGGAAAGTAGACCATCTGGGTGAAGATGTCGAAGTAATCGAACGTGCCGTCGCTGGTGGCGACGATCGCTCCCATGCCCTCCGGAATCTCGAACGGTAATGGCGCGTTTGGCTTCGGCAAGCCTGGCCCGATCAACGCGATGTTGGGGTTGAACTCGCGCAGCTCCTCGTGACCGGGGATGAAAATCTCCGCTTTGAAGCGGTCGCCTTGTTGGTAGTCGAACTTGGCCATGTCCACGTCGTCTGCCGATGTCAGCTCGCCCAACACGAACCACATGAACCACGGCTCGGGTACATACTGACCGTCTTCGAACAAGCCGTAATCGCTGCCCGGCGTGTGCGTCTCAAGGATCGGCACTTCGGCGCGTGCCGTTCGTGCGTCGGTGGTGAGCGACGAAGCGAAAGCCAGGATCAGGGTACAGGTGAGGACAAGTGGCCGGGCGAATTTCATAGAGGATTGATCACGGATTATCGCATTGCCCAGCCAGGAATGCGTTCGCGGTCGGGGGCTTTGTTAGGTCGGCAGGTCAGCAGGTCGGGGTGGGGGTTACTTCACTCTACGGCTGCGCGAACGGGAGCGGCGCATCGTTGTTGTTGCCCGCCAGGTGGTGCGCGAATATGCTTTCGCCCCGGTCGAAAGGCGCGGTGCGGTGACGATTCGTTGCCGCACTCGCGTTTAGTAACTTGACTGGACTCATTCGGCCATCTGCCCTGCACTTCCAGGCCGCGCTTTTTGCAGCGGGGAATGACGGGCAGCTTTTGTGTAGGGTGAGTGAGCAGGGTGAGGTAGTTTCCCTTGCGCTGCGCGAGGCCCAGTCTGGAGGTGACCAATGAAGCGCCGGCTCAAGGTGATTGCGTTGACGATGCTGTTCGGCGTGCTCGGCGCGACCGCCCTGGCGCAGACCGACGGCCTGTATAACCTGACCTGGAACACCTTCGACGGCGGCGGGGCCACCTTCAGCACGGGCGGGAGCTACACGCTGGGCGGCACGGCTGGCCAGGCCGACGCCGGAGCTATGACCGGCGGGGCTTACGCCCTGCAGGGCGGCTTTTGGTCGCCACCGGGCTATCTCGTCTACGTATCCACGGTGCATAAGCCGTGAGCCTCTGAGTTCTTCTCCCCTTCTCCGCACCAGGAGAGGGGGAGGCTCTTTTGTGCGTTTGCCGAACGGCTTGCGCGCGTGCGGTGGGCCACACAGGGTTGCCCGCACAACCGGCGGCGGCGCGACGTGGGGGCGACCCTGCGTCTCAGAAGTGCTAGGCTTCTTCGCCGCTGGCCTGTGCATTGTCTGTATCGCCCTGGGCACGTTGTCTACGCCGTTTGAGCAGCTCCGAAGCGGTGGCAGCGGCCTGTGGCGATGCCGGCGCTTCGGGGGCGAGCGGCGAAGAAGGCGACCGGTGGGCGGCCGCGTCTGGCGTGGAGGGCAATCTGCGCGGCGCGATAAACGGCGCTGGCTCGCGGGTGGTGCGCGTCTTGGCGCGCAGCAATTGATCCATGCGCCCACTCGACTCCAGATTGCTGACCGGCGCCGGCTTCGCGCCGGAGAGTCCGAGCAACTGGCGCAGGCCGACCGTGATGCGCCTGACGCCGACGTCGAAGGGCAGCAGCAAAGCCGCCAGCGCCAGCAACAGCGGGAAGAGATCGGTGCGCGAGGCAGCGATCGGCGCGTTCAACGCAAACGCCTGCGCCGGCGTCTCCAACACCGTGCCGCCGCCGAGGTCTGCCCAATCGCGCAGGTTCTGTTCGCCGCCTTCGACGTGGGCATACTCCGGCGAGTAGGGGCGCACATAGGCGACCGTAGTCTCCATCGGCTCATCTGGTGCCGGCGTGCGCTCCGTCGCAGTGACGATCGGCGCAACGCGCACAAAGTAGGCGCCGGCCTGATCCAGATAGGTCTGCGCTTCGTAGCGGCCCGGCGCGGTCTGCAGCATGGTCACCTCGCGTGCCCGGCCGTCGCTGTCAATCACGGTCGCCGTCAGCTTGAGGTCTTCGGCGATTTGCGCTTCGGGCACATCGGCCGTGATCACGGTCTGATCGTCGCGCTGGTGCACGTTGACTTGGATGGACGACTGGCCGCGATCGAGGATCGTCCAGCGGATAGCCTGGGCCCAGAACTTGGGGAATTCGCTCCACTGCACCCAGTTTTTGGCCCAGCGGCCGGTGGCGTCCGAGGTGAAGGCCACGGCGCGGCCCAGGCCATATTGCCAGGCTGCCAGCAGCGGATCGCTCTCGTTGGCCCGCAGGATGACCTGCGCGGCCGGCTTGGCCGTGCTGGCGATGTAGCCTTGCAGGGCGGGCACGGCGGTGATGCCGCTCAAGATCGGGCTGCCCATGCCCAGGCTGGGGAAGAAATTTTGCTCGACGATATAGCTGCGCTGGGCCAAGGCCGCCTCTTCGGTGAAGATCGTCGGCAGGTTGGCCGCCCGGTCGGTGAAGTGATAGCGTCCTTTGCCGATGGCGGCGATATTCTTGAGGAAGGGGATGTCGGTGCCGTCTCCAAAGGCCACGACGGTGAGCGTGGTGTTGTAATCGTCGCGCATCTTGCGCACCAGCTCGCGCACGCCTTCTTGTCGTTCGGCATCGTTGCCATCGGCCAGCAGGATGATGAACTTGGATAGCTTGGATGATTTGGCGACGATCTTTTCGGCTTCCTTGAGCGACTCGTATACATAGATGCCGCCGCCGCCCGGGGCGATGCTGAGGATCTGGTTGATGTATTTGTTTTTGTCGCGCCCGGCGAACGGCCCGATCAAATCCACCAGCTCGGTGTCGAAGCCGATCACGGTCACCTCGTCGTCGTCGTTGACCAGTTCCGCCACGCGCGCGGCCGCTTCGGCTGCCAGGCGCATCTTGGTCACGCCGTTCTCCATCGCGCTCATGCTGCCGCTTTTGTCCATGACCACCACGATCGAAACGGAGGGGAAGCGCTTGGGATCTTTGACCTGCATCTCCACCGGCAGCGTCTCTTCCAGCGGGGTCTTGTAGTAGCCGCCCACGCCGTAGCTGTTCGGCCCGCCAATGGTCACCAGGCCGCCGCCGATGTCGCGCACGTAGCTTTGCAGCGAATACATCGCGCGCAGCGACAGCTCGCGGGCCGGCACGTTGGCCATCACCACGGCTTGGTAGCCGGCCAGCGATTGGATTTCGCTGGGCATCGCGCGCGGCGAGACTTCGTCGTATACGATGCCGGTCGCGTCGAGCGCTTCCTTCAGCGCACTCACCTCGTCCACGCCGGTGGACGACAGAGCAGGGGGCACTGCTACCAACAGGATGCGCGGCGGCCCACCCACGATCACCGAGGACGACAAGCTATCGTTCTGCGGGCGCACATCGTTCTCCGGGGTGAGCTGCACGCGGAAGGCGCTGAAGCCGGTGCGCGTGGCGTTGGCGCGCACGCTGAACTCGTTCAGACCGGTGATCAGGTTGACCGTCTCCTGAGCCACGATGTCCGGGCCGGAGAACACCGTCAGCTGGGCGCGCATGGCCTGGTTCGAGCGCACCACGATCTGCAACGGGATGATCTGGCCGGCCGAGGCGCGCTGTGGCGCATCAATGCGTTCGATGGCTGCATCGGGGCCTTGCACCGATGGCACCGGCACGACGTCCAGCCGGATGTTGGTCGCTTGCGCCAGGCGCACGGCGGCTTCGGCGTCGCCCAAGGTCTGTTTGCCGTCGCTGAGCAACACGATGCGCTTGGCGGCGTCGGCAGGAAAGAGGGATATGCCCAGGCGGATCGCCCCCTCGACGTTTGTGCCGGCGGAGCGCACTTGCGTGCCGATCTGGTCGAGATCGCGCACCTCGGACATCGCGCGTTCGATGTGCGCATCGGCACCGAAGACGACCACCGCCGCCTCATCATGGCCGTCTGCGCGCATGCTGCGCAGTGCGTCGCGCACGAACTGGGCAGCCTGCTCGACGCCGCCCGGTCCGACGCTGTCCGATGCGTCAATCAAGAACACCACGGCCAGCTTGTTGGTGAATTGGACGGCCTGCAAGCCGGCGAGGGCGAAGATGATCGAGGTCAGCAATGTCCATCGCACAGCCAGGGCGGCCAGCGCACGCTTATTCAGGCGCCTGCTCAGACGCTGCGTCGCAGGAGAAGCGCGCCCGCCCAGGGTTCTGCGCCTGGTGAACAGCCGCGGCAGCGCGATCAAGGCGCTGATGGGCAGCAGCACCAGCAACACCAAAAAGATCGGCTGGCTGAACGACAGCATTACCCGATTTTACGGGATGCGGATGATATGAACGTGAGTGGCGGGTAATTGCGGCCCGACGTTCCGGGCATCGCCGACGCGCTCTGCGTCAGCGCTCAGTGTAGCTCTCACACGCGACAGCTTCGGCGCGCGAAAGATCATCCCGGCTGGCTCGTCAAAGAACCGCCGCGTCCGGGGGCCATCTCGCGGAGCGAATGAGCGACTGCCGGGCCCGGGTCGCCCGGCGGGCGCTATGGGTTGCCGTATCGGGCCTGGAAGTTCCTGGCCGCATCGCGCACCGCCTGCGGGATGAGGGTGATCGGGTCAATCAGGCGCTGGACCAGGACCGCGTCTCCGCGCGCGTTATTCAACCAATCGCTGAAAGCGCGTTGCTGCTCGCTCTGCAATTCGCCTTCGGAGAGCGCTCGGTCCTCGCGACCCAGGGGCAACAGGATATAGAACCCGCCGAACGACGACGTGATTACCGGCGTCGGCGCGCCGATCGGCGCTGTGGCCAACTGCTCGACGATCTCCGCGCCGAACTGGTTCTTCGCGCTCGGCTGGCTCATCCATTCCACGCTCGCGCCGTTCCCGATCGGGGCGGGTTGCGTGATGGCGTTGGTCTGTGAGATCAGGGCCTTGAAGTCGAGTTCTTTGGCTGCGAGCCGGCCAGCGGCTTTTTGGGCATCGTCCAGCACGTTGAAGCGGACGTAGTCGAACGAGTAGTGCGGCGCGATCTTGGGCGTTTCCTTGGCCGCGGCCCACGCGGCGGCGAGCGCATAGCGGCGCCGCGCCGGGTCCTTCGGCGCAAACGGAGATGGAGTCGGAAGCGTGTCGGTCATCACAGGTAACCGTGGCGCGGCGGGTTGACGTGGTTGAGCACGTAGCCGTATAGATATCCCATACCGGCGCCGACCGCGCACCCGATGAACAACGCCACAAAGAACCCAGTAAACCCGACGAGGCTCCACTCGAACGCGAGGACCATTCCGAGCAGTCCGCATATCACACCGAGGGGAAGGCCGAAGTTCATTCCGAGGCCCGCTTGAATGCTGGGAACCATCGCCAGGACAAGCAGCCCGTTCATCCCGGCCCTGGTGAGGGAATTGGAGACCAACATGGGGATAGGCAGCCCCCTGACACCGGCGAGGATGAAGA
>JAIMBB010000049.1 GCA_023511655.1 Anaerolineae bacterium | reverse complement strand
TCGCCGACTGCTGTGAGCAGGGTGACGGGCATGCCGAGCCGGGCCAGGTTCTCGGCCACGTTGCGCGCCACGCCGCCAAAGCTGGTGCGCATGGCCGAAGCGTTCGACGACATCAGCACCGGCGGGTGCAGCATCCGCCCCTTGATGTCGAAGTTGGCCGCGCCGATGATGAGAGCTCCGTTTGTCATTGGAATCAGTTCATCTGACACCGTTACCGGACGCCGGCCAGTTGCCAGGCCATGACCAGCGCGAGGAGTGTGACCACCGCAAACTCGATCAGGATGCCGCGTGTGAGCCGCTCCTGGAAATGCTGCTGCGCAATGCCGACGGCAACATAGAACATTGTCAACAACAGCACACCGGCGCTCCAGTTCGAGATGTTCCAATAGTTCAACGCCCAGGTGGCCTGACCGACCAGCCAGCCGACGATGAGCGCGAACAGCGTGGCCTGGCGCAGGCCGATGATATGCGGCGCCAATAGATCCAACGCGAGCGCCACGGCCACTAACAGCGCGCCGGTGGCCGTGATGGCACTTCGCTCGCGCGTGCTGTAGATTAAGGTGAAAAGCCCGAAGGCGATCAGGTAGCTCAGCCCGGTCACAGTCAATCGGGCGAGGGGATACGCAGGGGCATTGGGCGAGATGGTGTGATACTCAGCGACGATCAGCAACCCAAGCACGACGATGCCGATCAGCAGCACGGCGATCCAGGCCGGCCAACTGGTCAGGCGGGTGAGCAAGAGGGCAAGTGCCAGGGCACTCAGTCCGGGGGCCATCCAGAACGGGAAGAGGAAGGGCACCTCACCCGCCTGTACATCAGGATGATCGCGCAGCACCCAGTCCACGCCGGCGATGGTGAGCACGGGCAGGAACAAGATGAGTAGAGAATCGGTCGTGAGGTTGATCGAAAGTGGCGAGCCGAGAAAGGTCAGCGAAGCGTTGCGTGTGGGCAGCTCGACTACCAGCAGCAACACCGGTGTGAGGGCCAACAATGCCACCAGCACCAGGATGCGATTGGCTACGGAGGAGTGAAGAGGTTGCGTCATCACCTGCTCGTCGTCGCGTCACCAGTTGCGGGCCAGTTTGCCGCAGCCGCGTTCAACGATGATGCGACCGTCATCGAACGCCAGCCGACCGCGCACGAAAGCGCGCCTGATCGCACCTCGCATGGGCCATCCCATGAACGGCGTCCAGTTGCATTTGGTGAACAGTGGCTTGTCACCGATGACCCATTCGGCCTCTGGGTCCACGAGGATGAGATCGGCATCGAACCCAGGCGCAATTCTACCCTTGCCGGCGATGTTGTAAACGCGGGCCGGGCCTTCGCAACACAAGCGGGCGATGTCTTCGAGCCGCAGCTTCCCCGCATGAGCTGCCGTCAGCAACAGTGGCAACATCGTCTCCAGGCCGGGCACGCCCATCGGTGGATTTGCACTGCGCTTCTCGGCCAGCGTGTGCGGAGCGTGATCGGTGGCGATGCAGTCGGCGATGGCCAGGCCGGCCCATAGCGCGTCCACATCTTGGCGTGAACGCAGCGGCGGGTTCATCTCGAACAGCGAAGCGGGGAGAAGGTCGCCGAGAGCATCCTTCCTCGCGCGCGCCGTCTCTTCCGTCAGAAAGAGGTGGTGCGGGGTGAACTCGCACGTCACGGGCACGCCGCGCGCTTTTGCCTCGGCGATGATCTCGACCTCGCGCCGGGTGGATATGTGGCACACGTGCAACCGGCGCCGGCAGTAGTCGGCCAGCGCCACCGCGCGGGCGACCTCCAGCTCGGCACAGATGGGTGGGCGGCGCAAGCCCTGCGCTTCGAAGTAGCGCACGGCCGGTTCGTGCTCGGCGTGCACGGCGATCACGCGCTCGGGCGGATAATGCGCAAAGTGCTCATATTGCGCGGCGAAGTCCTCCACCAACAGGTCGCCGGTGCTGCTGCCCATGTAGATCTTCAGGCCACATTCGCGCAGGTCGGGGTGCCCTCGTTTGAGCGTTGCGTTGTGGCGGGTGGCGCCGAGGAAGAGGCCGTAGTCGCACACGGCGTTGCGCTCGGCCAACGCGAGCGCTCGCTCGAACGTCTCCGCATCGGTGATCGCCGGCGCGGTGTTGGGCATGGCGAAGACGGTCGTCACGCCGCCGGCCAGCGCGGCGCATGTGCCGGTGTAGAAATCCTCTTTGTGCTCGCCGCCGGGCTGGCGCAGATGGACATGCACATCAATCAGCCCAGGCAAAACCAGCCACCCATCCGCGTCAATGACCTGTGCGACCCGCTCGGCCTGTCCGACCTGGCCAACGTGAACGGTCCTCTCCCCCTCGATGAGGATGTCGGCGCGGCGCAGGCCGTCGCTGCTGACGAGCAAGCCGTTCTTGATAAGGAGCGATGTTCCCAATCCTCGATCTCCAATCCCTAGTCGGCTTTACGCGCAACCCGGTTTCTGGCCCATCTCAAATCTCGAACTTCCTGCCCGTCGGCCCGCGGTGCCAGCGGCCAAAGTCCTGTTTGCCTTCCAGTTGGTCAAGCGTCATCACCGGCCCATCCACGCACACCAGCAAGTCGTCCAGCGCGCACTGTCCGCAGATGCCGAATCCGCACTTCATGTAACGCTCCACGCTCAGTTGACCGTTCCAGCCGTGCTCGCGGCACAACTTGTGCAACGCGACGAGCATCGGCTCCGGGCCGCAGGCGTAGAGGGTGACGGGTGGCCGATGGCAGGCGGAGAGTTGGGAAACAAAGTGTTGGCGGATGGTGTCGGTGACGAAGCCCTGGATGCCGCGCGAGCCGTCGTTGGTGCTCAGCAATAGCCGCACGCCGAGGCGCTCGAACTTGTCCGCATAGAGCAGCTCATCGGCTACCCGCGCACCGATAGCCACGGTCACCTCCAGCCCGGCAGCCAGCGCATCCTCTGCCAGGGCATAGAGTGGCGCGCTGCCGTAGCCGCCGGCGACCAACAGCGCATGCCGACCCGTCTCCAGTTGAAACGGCCGGCCGAACGGTCCGCGCCAGCCTACCCGGCTGCCTACGCCGAGCCCATGCAGCGCCGTGGTCATCGGCCCCACCTTCGCCACGCTGATGGTGAGCGGGCGCGTGCCGGCGATGCTCATCGGCTTCTCGTCCACCCCTGGCAGCCACAGCATGACGAACTGCCCGGGGCGCGCGTCAACGTCGGTATCCAGCACGAACGTCTTCACGGTCGGCGTTTCGCGGATGATCTCGACGATGCGCGCCATGCACGGCAGTTCGAAGGCAGTGCGGGGCGATGGGGTGAAGGGAGCAGCCGGCGCAAGCATCGCACGAAATTCTAGCGCAGGGCTAGAAGGGTGCGTTCACAGCCGGGGGCAGTGACAACCTCCCGCAGGTTTTTTTGCTGGCTGTCACGACTTGGGCGAGCAACCTGCGGGAGGGTTTTTGCCCCTATTCGTGAACGCACCCGGCTAGAATCTGCTCGCCATGTCCAACCCGCCTGCCGTGTTCGAAGCGTTGAAGCAACGCGTCCAATCGCACCGCGACGACATCGTGCGTTTCATGCGCGAGATCTGTGCCATCCCCAGCATGGATTCGCAGATCGAGGCGGTCGGCCAACAGGTGGCAGCCGAGATGCATCGTCTGAAATTCGACGAGGTGCGCTTCGACGTGATGGGGAACATCCTGGGGCGAGTGGGCCCCCCGCCGTCCGACGGACTCCGAACGTCGAAGGCGCGGCGCGTGATCGTCTTCGACTCGCACCTCGACACGGTCGGCATTGGCGATCGCGCACAGTGGGGCTGGGATCCGTTCCAGGGAAAAGTTGAGGAAGGCGTGCTCTACGCGCGTGGCGCGTGCGATGAAAAGGGCAGCACGCCAGGCATGGTGTATGGTATTGCGCTGGCGCGCGACCTGGGACTGCTGGATGGCTGGACGGCCTACTACTTCGGCAACATGGAAGAGGCTTGCGATGGCATCGCGCCGCGTTCGTTCGTCGAGCACGACCCGCGGGTGCGGCCGGATGTGGTGGTGATCGGCGAACCGACCCGTATGCAGGTCTACCGCGGACACAAAGGGCGAGTGGAGATGCAAGTGGTGGCCAGGGGACGCAGCGCACACGCTGCCAGCAACTGGCTGGGCGACAATGCCATCTACAAACTGCTGCCGATCATCGCCGGCATCCGTGACCTCGATCCGACCCTGCGCACGCATGACTTCCTTGGCAAGGGCACCATCACCGTCAGCGATATGCAGGTCAGCACACCCAGCATCAACGCCGTGCCCGACCAGGCGACCATCTTCATTGACCGGCGCCTCACCTTCGGCGAGACGATGGCGGGCGCGCTGGCCGAGGTGCAGGCAATCATTGATAAACACGCTGGTGCCTCGCCGGACGACTTTTCGCTCGGCCTGCTCACCTACGATGTGCCGAGCTACACCGGCTTCAGGCTGGTGGTGGACAAATACTTCCCGGCCTGGGCGTTGGCGGAGTCACATCCACTGGTTCAAGCAGCGCTCAATGTGACCGAGCTGGTCTTCGGGCGACGCGCCGCAACGGGCAAATGGGACTTCAGCACCAACGGCACCTATTGGGTCGGTCAGGCCGGCATCCCGGCCATCGGCTTCGGCCCGGGCGACGAAGTGCACGCTCATACCACCCATGATCAAGTGCGGCTGGACGACGTGGTGGCCGCGACGTTGTTCTACGCCGCTTTGCCGGCGATGTTGTAGCGGCATAGGGAGATCGCCCGCATATCCATCGCCCGATCGGCCCGTCCAGCGCGGCCCGGCCAGCATTCAATACACGAACGGGATCAACTTGCGCGTCCGCCGGCAATAGCTCGCGTAGTCGGCGTATTTCTCGCGTAACCAGCGCTCCTCCTGGCGCGACTTGAGGTCGAAGAAGACGAACAGAATGGCTGCGCAGAGGACGCCGATCAGGTTGTTGAGGAACAGCCCGATCGCCAGCATTCCCAGAATGATGCCGGCGTAGATCGGATGGCGAACGATGGCATAGGCGCCGGTCTGCACCAGGTGGCCGTCGTCAACCGGTTTGGGGTTCGGCGTGAGGTTGTGCCCCAGATCGGCCACCCCGCGCACGAACAACCATGCCGCGCCGCCGGCGAGCGAGATGCCGAGGATGCGGCCGATCCAACTCACTGCGAGCGGCCACGGCGCCCCACGCGGCATCAGAAAAGTTGCCAGCAGCAAGAGGGGAATGAGCGTAAATTGCGCAACAACCCACCATTCCCCGCGTGATCCAAATGACGCTCGCTTCATGCAACTGGATGATACGTCTGTTCGCGCCTCGCATCGTCCTGTTCTTCGCCCGACCTGGAAACCGAAACTTCTTTGGACGGTCAAACTTGGGCTTCCGGGATAACGCGTATTTAAAGCGATGCGCATACGCTTAATGCGGACGATCTGAACGTCCTGCCCGAAACTTGCACAAGCCCATCAACTACACATGACTCACCAACCCACTGCAACGAAGTTCGGTTCCTTGCGCGTGCGTAGCGGATGGCGCGTTGCCCTGGCCGGCGCAATAGCCGTCGCGCAACTCGCGTTCGCCCCTATCCCCAGTGTTCGCGCTCAGACGACGACCATCGCACAATGGACGTTCGACAACGATGTGACGACGCCGGCGATCGGCTCTGGCGTTGCTTCGCTTGTCGGTGGCACCACGGCCACGTTTGCCACGGGCTTCGTCGGCCCGCGCCCGCCCGATTCGGGCTGGAATACCACCAATTATCCAGCCCAGGGCACCGGCAGCGGCACGGCCGGCGTCCAATTTGCCGTGAGCACGGTCGGCTTTACCAACATCGGCTTCTCGTTCAACATCCGCCACAGCAATACCGCGGCCAACACCATCCTGGTTCAGTATTCGGCGGACGGCGGCGCGACGTTTACCACCGCCGAGACGTTCACCTTCACTCCGCAGCCCACCGGCACTGGCGACACGTGGTACTCGCGCGCGGTGGATCTGAGCGCGGCCACGGCGCTGAATAACAACCCCAATGCCGTCTTCCGCGTGGTGTCGGCGTTCGACCCGGTCGCCGGTCAGTATCTCGCTTCGCGCTCCACCTCGACCTATGCCAGCACGGGCACGATGCGCTTCGACAACGTCACGGTTGTGGGCGTGGCTGGCGGCCCCCCGCCAGGCGATGCTGCGCCTGGCGTCGTGAGCACGACGCCGGCCAACGGCGCAACCGGCGTGGCGGCTAACACCAATATTGACATCGCCTTCAGCGAGCCGGTCAATGCCGGCGCGACGTCGTTCTCGATCGCCTGCACGACATCCGGCGCAGTGGCGTTCAACCTGGTCGGCGGCCCAACGACGTTTACGCTCGATCCGGCGGCCGACTTCGCAGCCGGCGAAACGTGCACCGTGACCGTGATTGCGTCTCAGGTCACCGACGTAGACACGGACGACCCGCCGGATGCGATGGAGGCAGACTTCGCCTTCACCTTCACGGTGGCTGGTTCATCTCCGCCTGTCTGTTCACTGCCCTTCACGCCGATCTATCAGGTGCAGGGCAGCGGCGAGACCAGCCCGCTGGCCGGACAAGTGGTGACCGTGCAAGGAGTCGTGGTCGGCGATTACGAGGGGCCGACGCCCAACCTGCGCGGCTTCTACATCCAAGATCTGCTGGGAGATGGCAACCCGGCCACCTCCGACGGCGTGTTCGTGTTCAACGGCAACAATGACAACGTCAGCGTCGGCCAGCTCGTGCGCGTCACCGGCACAGCGCAGGAATTCCAGGGCCAGACCCAAATCGGTAACGTTACGGCCATCGAGCAATGCGGCACGACGGCCAGCGTCGCGCCGGTGGATGTGCTGCTTCCGTTCCCCAGCGCGGACTATCTCGAGCGCTTCGAGGGCATGTTGGTGCGCTTGCCGCAGACGCTCTACGTCACCGAGCACTTCCAGCTCGGTCGCTTCGGGCAGATCACGATGTCGTCCGGTGGGCGCCTGTTCCAGCCCACGCAACTGGCCGCGCCAGGCGCACCTGCCCTAGCGATCCAGGCTGCCAACGACCTCAACCGCATCATTGTTGACGATAGCCTGAACAACCAGAATCCCGATCCGATCATCTTCGGCGGCGGCACATCGCCGCTCGCTGCCAACAACACGCTGCGCATCGGCGACACGGCGACGGGCATCGTCGGCATGATGACGTTTACCTGGGCGGGCAACGCTGCCAGCGGCAACGCCTATCGCGTCCGTCCGACGGTGCAGCCCACCTTCGTCTCGACCAATCCACGGCCGGCCCGCCCTGCCAATGTCGGCGGCACACTCAAGGTGGCCGGCGCGAACATACTCAACTACTTCAACACCTTCGGCGCTGGCGCTTGTGCGCTTGGCGTGGGCGGTGCGCCGGCGGACTGCCGCGGCGCGGAGAACGCCGCCGAGTTCGATCGCCAGGTCGCCAAGACGGTGGCCATGCTGGTCGGCACAGGCGCCGACATCATCGCGCTTGCCGAGCTGGAGAACGATGGCTACGGACCGAATAGCGCGATCGCTGACCTGGTCAATCGCCTGAACGCTGCCACGGCGCCAGGCACATTTGCCTTCATTGATGCCGACGCCGGCACGGGCCAGGTCAATGCCTTGGGCGTAGATGCGATCAAGGTCGGCATCGTCTACAAGCCGGCCAAGGTGAAGCCGGTGGGCAACACGGCCGTGCTGAACACCGGTGCGTTCGGCCTGTTCACCACCACCGGCGGCGTCATCCAGCGCAACCGCCCGCCGCTGGCGCAGACGTTCGAACAATTGCTCACCGGTGAGCGCCTGACGGTGGTCGCCAACCACCTCAAGTCGAAAGGTTCGCCGTGCGCTGATAACGTCAGTCCGGTCGGCCCTGATCCCGATCTTGGAGATGGCCAGGGCAACTGTAACCTGACGCGCAAGGCGGCCGCCGAGCAAATGGCGGCCTGGCTGGCGACAAACCCGACCGGTGTGAGCACACCCCATGTGCTGATCATGGGTGATCTGAACGCATATGCTCAGGAAGATCCGATCACCGCGTTGAAGAACGCCGGTTACATCAACCTGATCGAGCAGCGCCTTGGGCCGAACTCTTACTCATTCGTGTTCAACGGCCAATCGGGCTATCTCGATTACGCCATGGCTTCGCCGGCGGCGGCTGCCCGCGTGACCGGCGTGACCGAATGGCACGTCAACGCCGACGAGCCAAATGTGCTCGATTACAACCTGAACTTCAAGTCTGCGGGCCAGCAGGTCAGCCTGTATGCGCCGGATGCTTATCGTTCGTCCGATCATGACCCGGTCATCGTTGGCCTGAACCTGAACACGCCGTCGGCCATCACCGCCCTGGAGACGTATGACACTGGCCTGGCCGACAACGGCGCCGAGATCGTCTCGGTGGCGGGCGATCGCGCCGTGTTGAGCAACGCCGGCGATGGCAGCGTGGACGTCCTCGATGTGAGCGATCCGCTCGACATCAAGCTGATCCGGCGCGTCAAGGTGCCGGAGCTGGCCGGATTGAACTCGGTGGCCATTCATCCGACCAAGGATTACTTCCTGGCCGTGGCCGGCACGGCCAAGCCGGCGGCGTCGCCAGTCAACGGCAAGCTGCTGGCCTTCCGCCTGAGCGACGGCGCGTTGATCGCACAGGCCGACGTCGGCATCCAACCCGACTCGGTGGCTATCTCGCCCGACGGCAATTTCGCCGTCGTCGCCAACGAAGCCGAAGCGCCGTCCACCGGCGACAACGGCGGCCCCGGCTCGCTCAGCGTGATTGCGCTGAGCGGGTTCGACCCGGCTACGCCGGGCCCGCTGAGCGTCACCCAGATCGCGTTGCCGTCTCAGAGCGGGACGCCGGGCTTCAGCGCCGGCCGTTTCGACGACATCGGTCGCTTGCCGATTGACAACGCGCCCGGCACGCTGGAGCCGGAGAGCGTGGCCTTCTCACCCGATTCGCAGTTCGCCTACATCACGCTGCAGGAGAACAACGGCGTGGTGCGCCTCGACCTGGCGAACAGCACACTCGCTTTCTTCGGCCTCGGGCAGACCTCGCATCTGGCCGACCTGACCAACGGCGGCGGTTACAACCCGGTCGAAGTGTTGACAGCCTTCCGCGAACCGGATGGCATCGCCGTGATCGAGATCGGCGGCGTGCGTTACTTCGTCACCGCCGACGAAGGCGACACGCGGCCGAGCGCGGGAAGCGCCGGCTTGCGCGGCGGCCGCACGATGAGCGTATTCGATGCCAACACCGGCGCATTGATCAGCGATACGGCCGGCCAGCTCGACGACATCGCGGCTGCCCGCGGTGTGTATCCCGACAGCCGCAGCAACCGCGGCGGCAGCGAGCCAGAGGTGCTGGATGCGATCGTGTTCAACGGCCGCGCCATCGTGGCGGTGGGCCTGGAGCGCGCCAACGGCGTCGCTTTGGTGGACATCACCAACCCGGCCGCGCCGCGCGTCTATCAGCTCATCAGCACCGGTGTCGCGCCGGAGGGCATCAAGCTGGTGGTGAAGAACGGCGCGCTCTATGTCTTCGCCGCCAACGAAGTCAGCGGCACGCTGAGCGTGGCGCGCGTCGCAGGTCCCCTGGGGATGCCTGAAGGCGACGCTATCTTCACGCAGCGCTACGCCGAAAATACGCCGCTGGCGCTGAACGACCTGGCGGTGATTGACCCTGATGCGGGCGATGTGATCAGTGTGAGGATCGAGGTGGATCGCGCCTATGGCGCGCTGAACACCGGGACGGCCGGGGGCACCACTTCGACCTACGACGCGAACACCGGCATCTATCTGGTGAGTGGGCCGCTGGCCGAGGTGAACGCTTTGCTGGCCGGCCTGGTCTACACGCCACGTCCCAACTACGCCGGTACCGTTCCGCTCACCGTGACGGTGAACGATGGCCACGGGCCGGATGTGATCGGCGTGATTACGCTGGTCGGCATCGCAGTGAACGAGCCACCGGTCGGCGGTGACGATACGCTCCTCACCTATCAATATCTGCCGGTGGCGGTGAAAGCGGAGGCGCTGTTGGCGAACGACACCGATCCAGACGGCGATTCGTTGACGATCGTTGCCGTGAGTATGGCGAGCGCGAGCGGCGGGTCGGTGACCTTCGACGGCAACGCGGTGCGATATGCGCCCCCCGGCGCGTTCGTGGGCACCGACAGCTTCACCTACACCGTGAGTGATGGGCAGGGTGGCCTGGGGGTTGGCACGGTGACGGTCATCGTGCAGCCGTTGCCGCCTCAGGTCAAGCCGGTCCGTCCCGTGCTGGCGTGCGTCGCTCCCAGCGGGCACCGACAGTTCACTGCCTACTTTACTTACCGCAACGACAATGCGTATCCGGTGGTGATACCGGTTGGCCCGCGCAATCGCTTCCTGCCGGCGCCGCACAATCGGAACCAGCCGACGATCTTCCTGCCGGGTCGGCAGGGCTACTTCGCGGTCGAGTTCCGCACGCCGTTTGTGACGTGGGTTCTGGATGGGCGTGTGGAAACGGCCACGTGGTTCTCGAAGCGTTGCCGGTAATCGGACAGGCGCAGTTGCACGACAAGAAGGGGCACCGTTTGGTGCCCCTTCTTGTTGCCGCTCAGCGCGGTTGCGCGGTTGCGGCTGTATGCAGGAGCTGTTCCACCGCGGCGATCTCCTCCGGCGACAGGTTCCAGTCGCCGGCGGCAACCGTCTCCTCGATCTGTGAGGGCTTGCGCGCACCGACGATGGCGCTGGTGACCTCCGGCCGTCGCAACACCCAGGCGATGGCGAGCTGAGCGACCGTGTGCCCGCTCTTGCGCGCGATCGGCTTGAGCTTCTCCACCAGGTCGAGGTTCCTGCTCAATTCCGGCTCCTGAAAGCGCGGGTCGTATTGCGAGCGGTGATCGTCCTTGGGTAGGTTCTCCACCCAGGCCCGGGTGAACTTGTCGGTGAGGATGCCCTTCTGCATCGGGCTGTAGCACACCACGCCGATGTGGTTGGCCGCGCAGAAGCCAAGCAGCTCATCTTCGACGCCGCGCACGAGCATGGAATACGGCGGTTGCAGCGAGGCGATGGGATGGATCGGCTGCAGGCGCTTCATCTGCGCGACGTTGAAGTTGCACACGCCGATGTAGCGGATCTTGCCCGCCTTCACGCTGTCGGCCATCACGGCCCAGGCCTCTTCGATCTTGTCTTCGGGCTGCGGCCAGTGCATCTGATACAGGTCAATCACGTCCACGCCGAGGCGGCGAAGGCTGTCGTCAATTTCGGCGCGCACGCTGTCGGGGTCGAGGTTGGCGTAGGGCGTGCCGGTCTCGTCCCATTTGCGGCCGCACTTGGTGGCGATGATCGGTCGTTTGCGTGAACCAATCTCCTTCAGCGCCCGCCCGACCACTTCTTCGCTGTGGCCCAGGCCGTAGATGGCGGCGGTGTCAATCCAGTTCACGCCGAGGTCAATCGCGCGGTGGATGGTTTTGATCGAGTCTTCGTCTTCCTGCGCGCCCCAACTGAACTTCCAGCCGCCGCCGCCCATGGCCCATGCGCCGAGCCCAACGACGCTCAAATGTAGGTCGGTGTAACCGAGTTGTCGTGTTTGCATGTCGCTCTTTTAGCACAGAGCGGCGCAGAATGGTGTCAATGGTGTCGGCAGTGTCGTTCGACACCAACGACACCGACGACTCAAGTTGGACTCATGCGACCCATTCGCCACTCACCATCACCCGCTCAACCTTCACATCGAGAATCTCCTCAGGCGGAATCGCCGTCAGGTCGTGCGAGAGCACGGTCAGGTCGGCCAGCTTGCCCGGCTCGATCGAGCCAAGCTCGTGCTCGCTGTAGCCGGCGTAAGCCGCACCCAGCGTGTAACCGTAGATCGCCTCTTCGACCGTCAATCGCTGATCCGGATACCAGCCACCCTCGGGCGTGCCGTCGCGGCGCTGGCGGGTGACCGCGGCATGGATGCCGGCCAGCGGATCGAACGTCTCCACAGGCGAGTCGCTGCCCAGCGCCAGCCGCGCGCCGCCCTTCAGCAGATCGCGGAAGGCATAGGCATATCGCCCGCGTTTGCCCCAATAGCGATCCACCATGCGCATGTCCTGCGTGGCGTGAATGGGCTGCACCGAGGCGATCACGCCGAGCTCACCAAAGCGCGCGATGTCGTCGGGGTGGAGGACCTGGGCGTGCTCGATGCGGTCGCGCAGTGACCGGGTGACAGGGCGACTTGGTGACGGGGTGACCTGGTCACCCCGTCGCCTTGCCGCCCTGTCGGCGGTTTGCAACGCGTCGAACATGACGTGATTCGCCTGGTCGCCGATCGCGTGCGTCGTCACCGACAGGCCGTGCGCGTGCGCCTTCTGTACGAACTCGACTAATTGCTCGCTGTCCCAGATCGGGATGCCGTAGTTGTGTGGCTCGTTCTCGTACGGCTCGAGCATCCAGGCGGTCCTCGGGCCGAGCGCGCCGTCGGCGAAGATTTTCATCCCGCCGATGCGCAGCCAGGCGTCGCCAAAGCCGCTGCGCAGGCCGGCGCCGATCACGTGGTCGAGCGCCTCGATGGGCAGTTGCTTGCAGATGCGCAACGTGCTGCGCCCCTGGGCGCACAAGCGCTGGTAGGTGTTGAAAGTGGCGATGCCGCCGGCACCGTCCATGCAGTGCACGCCGGTCAGGCCGGCCTTGTTCATGGCGCGCATGGCCAGCAGCGTCGCTTCCTCTTCCTGCTCCGGCGTGGGCGGCGGTATGACGCGGGTGACCAGCTCCATAGCGCTTTCCAGCAGCACGCCGGTGGGCTCGCCGGCTGCGTCGCGCACGATCTGGCCGCCGGCTGGGTCGGGCGCCTCGCGCGTGATGCCGGCGATGCGCAAGGCCGGCGTGTTGACCCACAGCGCATGTCCGCTCTTCGCGCGCAAGGCGACCGGGTGGTCCGTCGTCGCTGTGTCGAGCTGCGCGGCAGTGGGGAAGTCGCCGCCCCAGAGGGCTTGCTGCCAGCCCCAGCCTTGAATCCACTCGCCCGGCGGCGTGTGCATAGCGCGCTCGCGCACGCGGCGCACGGCTTCGGCGACGCTCGGCACTTCATCCACCGACACGCGCTGCATGGCGAAGCCGGTGTGTTCCAGATGCACGTGGGCGTCAATCAGGCCGGGGAGCACGAATGCGCCGCGCATGTCCACGCGCTGCGCATCCGGCAGCGCGATGACGTTGATCTCGTCGTCGCTACCGACGGCCACGATGCGGTCGTTGGCGATGGCGATGGCCGAGGCGCGCGGCTGCGCCGGGTTGACGGTGTAGACGTTGGCGTTGGTGAGGAGCAGGTTCATCGTAAAGTCGCAGAGAAATCACATCCTCCGGCCCACGCCCTCCTCGTTGAGCAACTGGACGGTCTGGTTGAGTTTCTGATGGACGATGTCCTTCATCCCGCGATCCTGCCTTACTCCTCGACCTCGAGCACGATCGCAGTGTGAATGTGCAACGATGCCAGCTCGACGGTGAGCAGTCCTTTCGACCACTTCCACGCGATCTCCGCGTCGTTCGGCACGGCGCACACACGGCGCGGCCTTCGACCGTGGCGAATGTATACGGTCACCGGGCCGGTGGGCGCGACCGGCGAGAGCGGATTGGCCGGCCGCATATTCAACAGGTGGACGATGCGCTGGCCGGGCTTCTGGCGCACCACCAGGTGCACCCAGGGTGGGGCATCTATTTGCACCGGCATGTCGCCGGTGAGCGCACGCAACAAGTCGCCGGCGAAGGTGCGGATGCCGGGATAACGGTATTCGGCATAGCTGGTCGCCAGTGCGCCGAAGACGGCGGCAATGGCGCCGCGCCCGAAGCGTCGGATTGCGGCCGCCGGATGGGGTGACCGGCTGCGCTTGCCGGTGTCCGGTGTGCGATATAGCGGTGCGGTCCGCGCGCCGGCGCGCTTCACCGGTTGCCAGGGTCCGCCTACCGGGGCCGTGCCGTCGCCGGCCGGCACATACATCGGCCCGGCGATCGCGTCGCCATCGGCCACCACGCCCAGCGCGCCCGGATAGTCATGCACCACGTGGCTGCCGGTCAACAGCAAACTGCCGCCTCTCCGCACCCATGCCAGAAGTGCATCGCGCAGCCCTTGCGGCAGGTGGGTCTGCTCGGCGACGACGATGACCGGATAATCGTTCATGCGCCTCAACAATGCGCCCTCGTTCATCACGTCGGCGTGATAGCCGTTGTCCAGCAAGAGCTGCAGCGCGCCAATCAGGGTGCGCATCGGCTTACCCGTGTTGTAGAGCGAGGGGGTGCCTTCGGGGTGATTGTTGGCATAGAAGTGGCTCTGGCTGTGTAACAGTGCCACGTGCGGCGCTGATGTGCTGCCCTGGCAAACGGCCTGACGCGCGCGCATGAAGCGGGCCACTTCGGCAAAGATGTCCATGTGCCAATCTACCAGTCGGCCGCTGCGCAGGGGCTGATCGTAGATCCAAAACGCGCCGCCATTGGCTGCCACCAGCGCCCCTTCCAGTTGGAGATGCTCAGCCGTCTTGGCCGTCCAACGCGCGCTTATCATCGGTCCGGCGGTAGTGAAGCCCCAGGCCATCAAATCCCACGGCAGGCCGCGGCTATCCATGAACTTGGCTTCCAGCTCGGCGCTATCCAGGCCGAACGCCCAAACGAAATCGCCGCTCAGGTAGTCCAATGGCGCTGAAACATCGTCCGGCATACGCACGGTGTAGGCCCAGTTGGAACACACAGCGAAGCCCGGCTTGCGCGCGTGCAGCGCCTCGGCATAGCGAGCCAGGTGCGCTTCGAACCGGCTGCGGTTGAAGGCCAGATATTCCGCCCAGTGCGGGTCATCCGGCCGGGTGGGGATTTCGGTGATGCCGGTGTGTTGCGTAAACAACGCCCGCGTCGTTTCGCTCCAGTCCGGCGCTGCTGCCCAGCATTCGCCGTCCACCCACACGCCGTCAATGTCATAGCGCTCGATCAGCTCGAGCAGTTGCGGGATGAGCACCGCTTCGTCATAGGGGCTATCGGCGGCCATTGGCTGCGGCGCGATGCCCGGCATCATCTGCGGTCCATCGGGTTCGCCGTAACGCCTGCCGTCCGGCCGGCGGCGCGCCCAGTCGGGGTGGCGCTCCCATTGCACGCCGTCCCATGTGCCCGAGTAGTGCACGGAGAGCGGCAGTCCCATGTCGCGCGTGACCTTGCGCCACACCGCCAGCGCGTCGCGGACGATGCCCGGCGCAGCCACGCCAACCTGAGTGGGGTAACCGGAATAGCCGGGGTGACCTTTGCAGTCGTACTGCACGAAGTCGGGCATCACCTTCTCCAGCTCGCGCCGGATGTGCGCATAGGTGGTCTCGGCGCCCAGCTCGGTGTCGTCGGCGCTCGCGTGCAAGTCGAAATGCAAACCGAAGAATACGTCGTCGTGCCAGGTCTTGGGTCGCGTCATTACTTCCTCCCAGGATGATTTTGAGGTCATGTGCCAGGGTCGTTGCTCCTGCCTCGCAACAGCATCGAATGTCAATCGCCGGCCGGTGGCCGAGGCGGTACGGCACAGGCGCTCGTTGGATTGCCGCCGAGTCTATGCACTGGCTCGCTGTTTGTCCAACGCTGGCGGCGCGCAACCCCGCGGGGCGGCCTGGGTGCGACGAACGCCGTTGGCCCAGCGGCTGAGGATGACCGATGCACCGCTGAGGCGGACGTGACTTCCATCATGCCTGGGCGACGCGGGAGTGCACTGGCTCGCTCTTGCGCATGGGTTATATTCAAGGTCCATGCGCGTTCTACGGCAAGCCACCCTGCTGCTGGTCGCAGGGGTCATCCTCACCGCGCCGATGGCGTGCGTGCGGTTCTGTGAACTGCAGCGCGATCTGGCGCGACCGCGGGTCTCACTTGCCGAGATGGCGCGCCTGCACGCCTTGAGCCTGTCCGAGCGCAAGACACAACAACCTCATTCGCACAGCGATGACCACGCACCTCTGGCGCGATTGAAGCAGATGGTCAGCAGCGTCACCGAGTTCATCGTGATGCTGGGCATCGCGATCGGCGCTGCAGTGGTTGCGCTGCGAATCGTTACCCCCGTGCTGCGCCTCGACCAGCCGGTCCTCGCCGTGCCGAAGCCTCCCCCGCGTCGCCCGATGCGCCTGTCGCCGTCTGTGGCGTGATGCCCCTGCCGATGCGCCGGGCGCGTGCGGCGCTGGATCAGGCATCGCGCGTCATCATCGCCTTCACGCGCAGGACTACGGGTCTGCTGTTTTTGCCGGAGGCGTCATCAGTGCTTTTGAGCCGCTGGCGCGAGCGGTGTTGTACTTCGCGCTCATGATCATCGTCGGCTTGCCGATCGGCCTGATCGGCGTGGTGCTGCCGGTCTTTCGTCGGCTGGACATTGACCGTTTGCCTGTCCTTGCATCCGCAAGGCGCGGGGTCCTGGCGGCTGTCATCGTCATGCTGGCCGGCGCAGTCGCGCTTTTCATAGCCCAGGTGATGCCGTTGGAACTGGAGTTCGACAGCCCCATGGCGTGGATGGAGTTCGTGCAGCTCTCACTGCTGGGACAGATGCTGATCGCCCGGCTGGGGTTGGGCCTGGTTGCCCTGATCGCGCTGCTCTGGACGATCTGGCAGCGCGCGGGACAAAACCGATCCATCGGCGCGTTGGTCGTGTGCGCGCTCATCGGATTTGCCGCTCAGGCCACCATCACACGCACAAGCCATAGCGCAGCAATGGACGCCGGCTGGATGCCGGTCGCAGCCGACTTCGCCCATCTGTTCGCCGGTGCGCTGTGGGGTGGCGGGTTGGTAGCGGTGATCATCGCCGTTCACCATGTTCGCCGCACTAACCTCGCCGATGAACGGGGCGCGGTCATCGAAGCGTCGCGCGCGCTGATCCGGCGCTTCTCGCCGCTGGCCATCCTCGGCGTGTCGCTGGCCGCCGGCACGGGCGTGGCCCTCACGTCGGTGCACGTCGGGGATGCCGATGCGCTGCGCACGTCGGACTATGGCCGGCTGATCTTGCTCAAGATCGGTCTGGCGACATTGGCGATCGCGCTGGCCGCATGGCACAAGTTCGTGACCTGGCGGCGCATGAATACGTTGGCCGACGTGCGACGCTTCAGCCACAGGCTCCTGATCGAGGCATCGCTGGTGTTTGGCATCTTCGCCGGCGCTGCGTGGCTGACCTCGACCTCGCCACCCCACCATACGGTGATCCATCACATGGCCGATGGCACCTCCCACATGATGATGATTGCAGACCCCGACTTTCAGCGCCTGTTGCTGATCGCTGCTCTGGCTATCCTGTCAGCAGGCATTGTTGCGGTTGTGCTGGAATGGCGCGACTGCTTGTCATCCACACAAAGATGAAGAACCCATTGCAAATCGCGACGGCGTTTGTGCTCGTCGCTTCTCTGACGTTGACTGCCAATCGAACGACTTCGGCGCATGCTATGCTGGTCAGCGCCGAGCCAGCCCCGAATTCGATCATCACGGAGTCGCCCAAACAAATTAAGCTGGTATTCAGCGAAGCGTTGCAGGCGGTCGGTCACACCATCACCCTGCTCGACGAGAAGAAGAACAAAGTCGAGGTCGGCAAAGCGATGCTCGACCCCGCCGATGGCAGCAAGAAGACCCTTATTGCTGAAATTCCCACCATGCTGCCGATGGGCAGCTACACCGTCGAGTGGAAGAACCTGGCCACCGACGGCCATTCGGAGCGCGGGCAATTTACCTTTACCCTGGCCGAGATGGCCGAGATGACCTTGAAATTCGCCTTCAAGGCGGGCAAAGAACCGGTCGCCTGCGGTAAGGAGATCAAGAACCTGGGGGCGCGTCGCACTACGGCGCAGATCATGGATGCGCGCTTCTACGTCTCGAACATCCGACTGATCAGCGCCGGCGGCGCAGAGGTGCCATTCGCTTTACAGCCCGACGGCAAATGGCAAACCGACCGCGTTGCCCTGCTGGACTTCGAGGATGGCAGCGGCATGTGCAAGGAGACTGGCACACCTGACATGCGCGACGTGGTTATTGGCAAGGCACCGGCCGGCCAATACACCGGCATCGTCTTCGATCTGGGCATCCCCTTTGAGCTGAATCACGCAGACGTTGCCGTGGAGAAGGCGCCACTCAACGTTCAGGCGCTGTGGTGGAACTGGCAGACCGGTTACAAGTTCGTGCGCATTGATCTGGCGACGAACGTTGCGCCACCAAACGACAAGTGGTTCATTCACCTGGGCAGCACTGGCTGCGGCAAAATGATGAATGGCCACGGGGGCGATCCGCACGGCATGGCTAACAAGCCACCGGAGAAGCCGTGCGCCAACCCCAACCTGGTCACCATCCGGCTGAACCGCTTCGATCCGGCCAGGGATCAAATTGTGGCCGACCTGGCCGGCCTGCTGACCAACGTCGACATCGCTCAATCCACCCCCAAGCCGGCCGGTTGCATGTCGGGCGTGGACGACCCGGACTGCCGCCGCCTGATCCCAAACTTCGGCCTTTCGCTGGCCAACGGCCAGTGCGTGAACGGTTGTCGCGGTCAGCGCTTCTTCCGGGTGGAAGCAGCGCCGAAGTCTTGACCGCAGGTGGAGGATTTATCGGGATGGGCGCGATGCTCACATTGCGCCCATCCTGTTGAATCAAAATTCTGAAAGGAGTAGTAGAACGATATGTCGAACACCAAGCACAACACGATAGGCATCCGTTACGCAGTTCTGGCCATGGCAACGGGTTTGTCGTTGCTGCTGGTGGGCTGCGGCGGATCGGAGCCCGAGCCGACCAAAGCGCCGGCCGCCCCCGCTGCTGAGCCAACCAAGGTCCCTGACTCCGTAGTCGAGAAGGGCAAAGCGGCCTTTAACCAGTATGGTTGTCAGGCTTGCCACGCTATTCAGGGCTTCGCCGAGGGCGCAGTGGGGCCGGCGCTGACCAACCTGTATGTCAACGCTCAGAAGACGATCGCCAGCTCTGAGTACAAGAGCAGCGCCGGCAAAGCTACTACGGTCGAGGAATACATCCGCGAGTCCATCCTCAACCCGAACGCTTTCGTCGTCGCCCAGTGCCCAACCGGGCCGTGCCCACAGGGCGTGATGATCCAGAACTTCAAGGATCAAATTAGCGAATCGGACCTGGAAGCGCTGATCGGCTACCTGATGACGCTGGGTCGCTGACCGCGTGTTGCGAGGGTGCCACAGCGCACCCTCGCAACGTTTGAGGCAGGAGCATGATCAATAGACCTGCGATGTATTGCCTGGTTGCCGGGATGCTGTGCGCCGGGCTGGTTGCCGGCGCGCCGCTTGCCGGCCAGATCACCCGCTTCGGTTTGGCGCGGGCGCGCCTGCACTCGCGCCTGGTCTGGCGCGCTCTCCTGCCGCTCGTCGAACCGGCGTATGCCCATTCACCTGGTCCTCGCGCCATCCACCTCGATTCGCCCGTTCGACCGCCCAGGGTGACCTTCATCAATGGTCACACGGACCCTTTCACCCTGGACGAGCTGCGCGGCTATGGCGTCTTGCTGTTCTTCGGCACGCTGGATTGCAATAGTGACTGCCTGCGCGCTTTGAAGCAGTTTACCCACGTGAAGGCAGCCCTGGGCGATCATGCCCGGCGGGTGCGCTTTGTGATGATCGGCGTAGATGCCGGCTATGACCGGTCGTCGTCGCTGCTGCGGCTGGTTCGGTCATACGACCCTGACTTCATGGCCTTGACGGCAGATGTGCAGACGGTAGTTCCATTTGCCCGCAAGCATGGCGCGACTGTCATCCAGGCCTCTCCTTACAGGATGGCTATCCCTTTTGTCCCCTATCTTGTCTACCTGAACCCTGACGGCGTGTGGATAACCTGCTTCCCGCTCGACCTGTCGGCCGAGGAGATCGCCGATGAGATCATCTACTCGTTGTGAAGTGGCCAGGCCAATCCCCGGCTTCAGCGCAGTTGCATTGACGATATCCCTGGCCTGCGTGCTTGCCGGCATCTTGGTCTTGTGCGCGCCGCGACCGATCGCTGCATCGGCTCAGCGCTGGGAATGGAATCTGCCCTCGTCCGTGCCCCTGCCGCGCGTCCCGGAAGCCAACCCGATGACGCCGCAGAAGTTCGAACTCGGCCGCCACCTGTTCTACGACCGGCGGCTGTCGGGCAACGGCGCCCAGTCATGCGCCACCTGCCACCAGCAGCGACTGGCTTTCACCGACGGCTTGCCGCAGAGCGTCGGTAGCACGGGGGAGCGGCATCCGCGCAACGCCCAATCGCTCACCAACGTGGCCTGGAACGCGACGCTCACCTGGGCTAACCCGCTGCTGACCGAGATCGAGCAGCAGGTGCCGATCCCACTATTCGGCGAGTTCCCGGTGGAGATGGGAGTCACCGGCAAAGAGCAGGCGGTGCTGAACCGGTTGAAGGCTGATTCCCGCTACCGGCGGATGTTTGCGGCGGCCTTTCCCGGCGATCCCAATCCGATCAACTGGAAGAACGTGGTCTATGCGTTGGCGACGTTCACGCGCGGGCTGGTCTCGTTCAACTCGCCATACGACCGTTACCTGGCCGGCGATGAAACTGCACTCAGCCCATCTGCCATCCGTGGTATGAACATGTTCTTCTCCGAGGAGCTGGAATGTCATCACTGCCATACCGGCTTCAACCTCAGCGCCTCGACCACTTTCTCCGGCGCTGTGTTCATCGAGCGCCCCTTCTTCAACACCGGCCTGTACAACATTGGCGGCAAAGGAGCCTATCCGCCCGACAACGAGGGCGTGAAGGAGTTGACCAACGACCCGGCCGACATGGGCCGCTTTCGCCCCCCAACGCTGCGGAACGTGGCGCTCACTGCGCCCTACATGCATGATGGCAGCATCGCTACGCTCGAGGAGGTGATCCGCTTTTACGAGCGGGGCGGACGCCGGATCGTGCGTGGGCCGTATGCCGGCGATGGACGACTCAGCCCGCTCAAGAACGGTCTGGTCTCCGGCTTTACCCTCACCGACGGGCAGCGCCGCGACCTGCTGGCCTTCCTGGAGAGCCTGACCGATTACACATTCATCACCGAGCCGCGTTTCAGCGACCCGTTCGCGCTCGAATCAACCCTCCCGCAGGCTGCAAGCCCGCAGGAGGGTGAACAAAATCAGCGCGCGATGGTGAACAGTGCGCCCTCGCTGCGTCCGAAGACCTCCGGGAAGTAGGTCTGCTCGGCTGATGCAGGCATCACCCTGAACTGACCGGCAATGCTGGGCCGTATGACGTAGGTGTATTCGTAAGTGCCAGCCGGCAGGTAGCTGGCGAAGACGGCCACGCGGTCGTCGTACAGCTCGCTGTGGGTGAAGTACCACCAGCCCCAGCCGCTCTTGCTGCCGAAGAAGGGTGGAGAGGGCTGCCGATCTGTCAGCAGGGTCTGGCTGGTCTTAAGCGAGGTGTCCACCGCTTCGGCGCCGCCCGGCAGCGGGTCGGTAATGCGCACGTAGTACAGGTCGTTCGGCGCGACGATGGTCAGCCGCACGCGCACGTTTTGGCCCACCTTAGCGTTGGTGATTGCCTCGCATGGCTTGTCCACCTTCGGCTCGCAATCGGCCAGCTCGTATTTGCGAGCGATGACGATGCCGCGGTTGATCGCCGGCGCAGCCTCGACGGGTAGGTAAGCGCGCAGGTGAGCGTTGTAATACAACCGCCCCTCGCCTGCGCCGCGCTCGAACGCCAGCTCGTTAGCCTGCTCGCGCAGAAGGTTGGCGACCGCCACGGTGAGACCGGCGGATTCGCCTCCAGGCCTGGCCTGTCCACTTAACGCGTTCTGGTCGTTCAGCGTCACGCGCCAGTCGAAGGCGCTGCGGCGTTCGCCGGTGGCCGTGATCCACTCGGTGAGCGCGGTGATGGCCCACTCAGTTTCCTGCGTGGTGGTCCAGTAGCAACCGCAGGGCGAGGCAAACCGCGCAGCCATCAACCAGCGGACGATGTTGGGGATGAGCGCGTTTTGCGGGTCCAGCCGCGCCAGCGCAGTCATCACCATGGCGGTGCTGCGCGCGTCGGTGGCGCCGTTGGCCCAGTCACGCTCGCGCTCCTGCCAGAAGAGGCCGGTGGCGCTGGTGACGGCAGCAGATTGAATGTCGGCCAGCAGCGTCCTGGTGCGTATGTCGCCCTTGTTGACCGCGTCGAGCGCCATGGCCAACAGCGCCTGACCGTAGTGGCTGAGCCTGGCACGAACCTCGTAGAGCGCGCCCAACCGGCCGCTGTCGCCGCGGCCGGCCTCGGCCTGCATGAAGAGGATATACGCTTGCCGATTGGCGGCCGTGGCGTTGGTCAGCTCGGCAGGTGGCTTGAGCTGCTCGTTCAGGTAGTTGTGTGCGCGGCTGAGGATGTTGTCATCCACCGGCAATCCGGCCTGCTGCGCGCGCGTCAGGGCCAGCACCACATGGGCGCTGACCAACGGGTCGCTTGGATCACCGATCCACCAGCCCCAACCGCCGTCGCTGTGTTGTTGACCGTAGAGCCGTTGCAAAGTTGTGCCCACGGCGTCGGCCTGCATCTGAGCGGTGGCCGTCATATTGCCGGCTTGCGCCAGGGCCAGGTTAGCGATCAGACGCGAGGCGGCCCAGTCCGCGCTCTCGTAGGGGAAGGTCTCGATGGCCTCGATGCCCTTAGCCGCGGCTGCGCCCAGGCCGGTATCCACGCGCAGGGTCAGCTCGCCCTGGCCGGTGTTCAGGCGCGGCGGCAGGGCGATCAGCTCCAGCTTGCGGCCGGCGGCGTCCAGGTCTCCGGCGGTGGCGATCGTCTCCGGCGCGGCGTAGCGCAGGATGGGAATGCCGTTGTTGGGTGCGCGGAGCAGGCCGGGCTGGGCGCTATCTTGCAAGCCGCCTCCGGCAACGGTCATGGTGATTTCGGCGGATGGCCCGTCTTGCACGACCACGTTCCAATCCACGCGCGCCGTCCCGCCGGCCTTGACGTTGACTTGCTGGATGGCGTTGCCGCCGATGAGGGTGAGGTTGGTGGAAGCCAGGGCCACCCGAACGTCCAGATCGCTCGTCGTGTTGTTGTTTACCACGGCGCCCAGCGTCACCGAATCGCCGGCGACGAAGAAGCGCGGGGTGACCGGCCGCACCAACAACGGCTTGGTGGCGATCACCTCGTTGGTGGCCTCGCCCACGCGGGTATCGGGCGTGACCGCCCGCGCGGTCATCGTCCAGGTGGTCAGGTTATCCGGCAGGATGATCTGCACGCGCGCCCGGCCGTCCGCATCGGTCTGGACGATGGCATTCCAGTAGGCGGTGTCCTTGAAGTTCTGGCGGGTGAACTGGGCGTCGGCCAGAGCTTCGCCGCCCCCGCCGCCCCCTTTGGCCTCGGCGGCGGCTACTTTATCGGTGATGCGATCCACGTTGACGTTGAGCGTGTCGGCGGTGCGCACGCTGAGCGGCCGCTCGCCGTAGAACGCTTCCAGGACCACCACCAGCTCGTCCAGGCTGGCGTTCCCCGCCCGCTCTCCGAGGCCGTTGATGGTGGCGTCGAGAATGGTCGCCCCGCCTTCTGCCGCCGCCAGGGTGTTGGCCAGGGCCAGACCGAAGTCGTTGTGGCAGTGGACCTGGAGCGGAACATCGAACTCCCGGGTGATCTCGCCGACCAGCCACCGCATGGCCGGCGGGAACATGGCCCCGGCCGTGTCGGCCAGCGAGATGCGCTCGGCGCCGGCCTCCAGCGCGGCGTGGTAGAGGCTGCGGACGTAGTCCAGGTCGGCGCGAGTGGTGTCGGTGGGCGCGAAGCGCACCACCGGCGCCCGGCCCCGCGCGTGGCGGACCGCCTGGACGGCGCGGTCCCGCATCTCCTCCCGCGTCATGTTGTGCAGCAGCCGGAGCCGCTGATCAGAGCAGGGGAGCTGGATGTCGACGACATCCGCGCCAGAGGCCACGGCCGCGTCCACCTCGTCCCGCCAGTTGGCGTCGAAGACCTGCGCGATGGCCTCGGTCTTGATGCGCAGGCCGAGCCCGCGCACCCGGCGGATGGTTTCCGCGTCGACCGCCGACTTGGCCGGGTAGCCGGCCTGGGCCTGGCGGATCCCGATGGCGTCCAGGCGGCGGAGCAGCTCGACCTTGAGCTCGACGCCGAAGTCCACCCCCGCGGCCTGCTCGCCTTCGCGAGCGGTGCAGTCGCACACGACCATGTCGGGACGGACCCGCAGGGCATCCCGCACCTCGGGCCGGCGCACGAAGGGGCTGAGGTAGGCGTCCAGGCTGTTCATGGCTCCAGGCGCACCCTCCTGGATTCTTCCAGGTAGCGGAGGAGATTCTCGCGCGAACGCCGGATGTGCTGGCGCATCAGACGCTCGGCGGCGTCGCCATCCCGGCGGGCGATGGCGTCGAG
>JAIMBB010000005.1 GCA_023511655.1 Anaerolineae bacterium | reverse complement strand
TCAGTTTGCGTACTATGCCGACTCAGTGATAATGTCCTGTGCTGCGTGCCATGCCGACTTAGCCAGCAGTTTATCACCGACTTCCATGCACGCACGTAACACGCGATCCCTCTCGACCTTTGAGGTCACCGTTCCTCGAATCGGTCAGACAAACTATTCGCCGTCGCCATCTGAGTTAGGAATTACGCTCGACCAATTTCAGCAAAGGTCGCGCGCCAGCGCCACCGCGCCCAACACGCCGGCCTGCGCACCCAGCGCCGGCGGCACGATGTAATCGTCTATGTCCCTGAGGATGGCCGCGTGCACGACGTAGCCGTTGAGCAGCGTTTGCACCCGCTGCCGGATCATCGGGAAGAGAAAGCGTCGCTCCATCACCCCGCCGCCCAGGATGATGCGCTGCGGCGAGAGGATGCAAATCGTGTTCACCAGCGCCAGGGCGATGTAGTCCGCCTCTAACGCCCAGGCCGGATGATCGGGCGGGAGCGTCTGTGGGTCGGCCCCCCAGCGCCCGGCAATGGCCGGCCCGCTGGCCAGGCCCTCGAAGCAATCGCCGTGATAAGGACAGCACCCCGGATACGGGTCGCGCGCGCGATCGTGCGGCAGGAAGACGTGCCCCATCTCTGGGTGAATCAAGCCGTGCATCAGCCGGCCTTCGACCATGCCGCCGCCACCGATCCCGGTGCCGATGGTGTAGTAGACAAACGTGCGCAGCCCCTGCGCCGCGCCCCAGGTGTGTTCGCCGTACGCCGCCGCGTTCACGTCGGTATCGAAGGCAATCGGCACGCCCAGCGCGCGCCGGATGGCGCCGGCGAAATCGGTGTGCTGCCAGGCGAGCTTGGGCGTGCTGGTGATGTAGCCGAAGGTCGGCGAATTCGGATCGGGATCCACCGGCCCGAACGAACCGATGCCGATGGATTTGATCGGCAGCGCGCTGCGCTTGAAGAAGGCGATCACCTGGTCGAGCGTCTCTTGTGGTGTGGTGGTGGGGATGCGCGTCTCGAGGGCGACCCGGTCTGGCCCGCCGGCGACGACGCAGTTGAACTTGGTGCCGCCGGCTTCGATGCCGCCGTAGTAATCAGGCTCGGATGATGTGTTGCTCATGACGTCGAAAGCGATTCGGGATTGACGCACGTTCTATCATTCGGCGCCGATGGGCGCAAATGCGGGTCAGTCGCCGGCCGGCGGGTGCGTTTATCATCCGGCGCCGATGGCATGAACTGCCGGTTCGACAAGTTCTGTCTTCGCCGTTGACATGCGGCCAGGGTCGGTCGTAAAGTCGCCCGGTTCGTTGGGTTGTCGAGCCATCCGTCAATCGTTAATCATTCGTCCGTGAGCCTATGGAATCCGTAGAAGCATCGCCTTTGATTTCGCCCTATGGTGGTCGGTTGGTCAATCTCGTCGTGGATGATGAGGAGCGCGCGTATTTGACTGAACTTTCCACCCGTCTTCCTTCGATTCAGCTTTCTGCCCGCGCATTGTGTGACCTGGAGCTGTTGGCCACGGGTGGGTTTTCGCCGCTGGAGCGCTTCATGGGGCGCGCCGATTACGAGCGCGTGCTGGGCGAGATGCGCCTGCGCGATGGCACGCTCTTCCCCATTCCGGTGACGTTGCCCGTGGACGCGCGCGACGTGCACCTCGACCGCCCGGTGGTGTTGCGCGATGCGCGCAATAACCCACTGGCCATCATGCAGGTCGAAGAAGCCTACGCCTGGGATGCGGCCGAAGAAGCGCGAGCCGTCCTCGGCACTACCGACTCGCGCCACCCACTCGTGCCGGAGATGGCGCGTTGGGGCAACACGTATATCTCTGGCCCAATCCAGGTGCTCAATCTGCCCAAGGCCTATGACTTCGTTGAGCTGCGCCGCACGCCAGCCCAGGTGCGCGCAGCATTGGCTGCCATGGGCAACAGCCGCGTGGTGGCTTTTCAAACGCGCAACCCACTGCACCGCGCCCACGAAGAGCTGACCAAGCGCGCGGCCGCCAGCGTGGGCGGCAGCCTGCTCATCCATCCTGTCGTCGGCATGACTAAACCGGGCGACGTGGACCACTACAGCCGCGTGCGCATCTACAAGGCGCTGGTGGAGAATTACTACGACCCGCGCACGACGCTGCTCAGTTTGCTGCCGCTGGCGATGCGCATGGCTGGCCCGCGCGAGGCGCTGTGGCATGCCATCATTCGCCGCAACTACGGCGCCACCCACTTCATCGTCGGGCGCGACCACGCCGGCCCCGGCAAGGACAGCCATGGCCGGCCGTTCTACGGCCCATACGACGCGCAGGAGCTGGTGCGTCGTCATGCCGACGAAATCGGCATCCAGATGATCCCCTTCCAGGAGCTGGTGTACCTGGAAGACCGCGGTGAATATGTCGAGGCCGATCGCGTACCGTCCGGGGCGCGGGTGGCTGCGATCTCCGGCACGCAGGTGCGCAGCGATTTCTTGGCCAGGGGGCGCCCCCTGCCGGAGTGGTTTACGCGCAAGGAAACGGCGGAGATCCTGGCGAGTGTCTTTCCGCCCCGCCACAAGCAGGGGTTCTGCGTGTGGTTCACCGGCCTGAGCGGGGCCGGCAAGTCCACTGTGGCCGAGGCGCTGGTCTCGATGCTGCTGGAGCGCGGCCGGCAGGTGACGCTGCTCGACGGCGATGTGGTGCGCACACATCTATCCAAGGGCCTGGGCTTCAGCCGCGAAGATCGCGACACCAACATCCTGCGCATCGGCTTTGTGGCCGGCGAGGTGGTGCGCCACAACGGGATCGCGGTCTGCGCAGCAATCAGCCCCTATCGCGCTGCACGCGACGCCGTCCGCCGGATGATCGAAGAGATTGGCGAGGAGCGCTTCGTCGAGGTGTTTGTGGATGCGCCCATCGAGGTGTGCGAGCAGCGCGATGCTAAGGGCATGTATGCGCGGGCGCGTCGGGGCGAGATCAAGGGCTTCACCGGCGTGGACGATCCCTACGAGCCACCCATCAATCCCGAAGTCACGCTCGACACGGTGAATGAGCCGCCGGAGCGCTGCGCCGCGCGCGTGATCGCGCACCTGGTGCGGGTCGGCTTTCTGCTGGATTGACGCGCCGGCGAGGGAGCACGCACTTCTGTGCGCCCCGTTGGGGGCATAGCCGTCGGCGGTGCCTGGATGTCACGGGGCGAGGGATCGCGCCTCACGGCTGCCGGAATCGCTGTAGGGCGTCCTCGTCCCAGGCGATGCCAAAGCCGGCCTCATCACCGACGCGCCAGAGGCCGGCCTGTATGTTCGGCAGTGAGGCGCGCAGCAAGCGAAACCCAACCGTGTCGGCCGCGTCCGGTGATTCTTCGATCCATGCCCCGCCGAACGCCGCCACCAGTGGAGCGTGCAGGTCGGGGAAGTAGTGCGGGAAGATGGTCTTGTGGTGTTCGAGCGCCGGCGCGATGCCTTGTAGATAACCGGTCACGCCTAGTTGGTGCGTAGCGTCAGGGCGGACGATCTCCACGCCGCGAGGCGATCCCAGCGCCTGAATTGCTTCAGGTGAGCAAAGCGATTCGCCGAACGCCACCGGAACCTCAGTGCGCTGTGCCAACTCGATTGCCAGCGGCCACTGGTTGGCCGGGAAAGGATCCTCAAGAAACGCGATGTCAAATGGCTCCAGCGCGCGCCAGGCTTGCAGTGCCTGGATCACCGAATCGAACGCGCCGGATGCGTCCACGCCGATCGAGGCATCTTTGCCGGCCACCTCGCGCATGGCGCGCACGCGCTGAATGTCCAGTTGCAGATCTTCGCCGATCGGCAACTTGAAGCGCGTGTATCCGGCCTGGGCCAGCGCCTCGGCGTCGCGGCGCACCTTGCCGAGCGGGTCGTCGGGCTGGTAATAGCCGGCGATGGCGATGCAGGGGAGATCGCGCTTCGTCCCACCGAACAGCCGCCAGATCGGCGCATTCAGCAGCCTGGCATGCAAGTCCCACAGCGCGATGTCCACGATGGACAGCGCGCGGGCGAAGGCGCCTGCTTCGCCGATCATGCGCATGGCGCGGCGGGCGGCGTCCCAGGTCAGGCGAATGGCGTGCGCCGGCTGGCCAACCACCAGTGGCTTGAGATGACGCTCGATGACCTCTACGATGCCTGCCACGCGCCCCAGTCCATAGCCGGTGCCGATCCACTCGCCGGCGCGCGCGCGGGCAAAGACGAACTCCCGCTCGGCGATCACCTTGCCCCATACGAACAACGGCGTCGGCAGCGGGACGACGACGCGAAAGGCCTCCAACGATTCGATGATGGGCATGCGGCTATTTTGCGCCAAACGCGGACAGTTGCCGGTTGAATAGATCGCCCTGAGGGAGGATGACGTCACCGGTTGATGCCGGTTAAGGTGATGCCGCTCACGAAGTAGCGCTGGGCCAGGAAGAAGACGATGATCATGGGGATCGTCATCAGGAATGAGATGGCCATCATGTACTGGATCTCGGAGCCGAACTGGCTGTTGAATAGATTGATGCCCAGGGCGAGGGTGTAGTTTTCGCGGCCGGTGAGGTAGATCAGCGGGGCGTAGAAATCGTTCCAGGTTGCCTGAAAGGTGAAGATAGCTACCGTGAGCAGCGCCGGCATAGATAGCGGCAAGAAGATGCGCCCCCAGATTTGCAGTCGGTTTGCGCCATCCATGTAAGCAGCGTCCTCGAGTTCGGCCGGGATGTTCAGAAAGAATTGCCGCAGCAGAAAGATGTTCAACGCGCCCCCGCCAAACCAGGCAGGGATGATGAGCGGGTTGAAGGTGTTGAGCCAGCCGATGCGATAGAACAAGATGTAGAGAGGGATGAGCGTGACCTGCGGCGGCAGCATCACCGAAGCCAGCGTGGCAGCAAACCAGAAGCTGCGCCCCGGAAAGCGGATGCGGGCAAATCCGAACGCACACAGCGACGAGGTGAGCACCACGCCGGTGACGACGGTGAGCGAGATCCACAGCGTGTTGAGTGTCCAGCGTGGAAACTGCATGCCTGGATAGTTCCACGCCTTGGCGAAGTTGTCGAGCTGGATCGCATTGGGGATGATGGTTGGCGGAAAGCGCAACGCTTCCTGGGGCGTTTTGATCGCGGTCAAAACCATCCACGCCAGCGGCAGGAGGAAGACGAAAGCGATTGCCGAGAGTGTGGCATACACCAACACCGCGCGCAGGCGATTGCGCAGTTGGCGGCGATGTGTGTAACGGGCTGTATTTGCGTGCGCTGCCGCCGGCGCAGTCTCGCGCATCGTGGTCATCTTTTCACCTCGTAGAACACCCAGGCGTTGGACGAGCGGAACAGGATGTAGGTGAGTGCGATGATGATGACGAACAGCAGCCAGGCCATGGCCGAGGCCAATCCCATGAATTGCCAGCGAAAAGCCTTTTCGTACAGGTTGAGATTGTAGAAGTAAGTGGCGAACAGCGGGCCGCCTCTGGTCAAGATGAATGCCGGAGCGAAGTATTGAAAAGCGGAAATGATCCCGGTGATGAGCAGGAAGAAAATCGTCGGCGAAAGCTGGGGCAGGGTGATGTGCCGGAACGTGTGCCACTCGTTGGCTCCGTCAATTTTGGCGGCCTCGTATAGTGATTCGGGTATGCCTTGCAGGCCGGCCAGGAAGATCACCATGGACCCACCGATCCCCCACACGCTCAACAGGATCAACGTCGGCAGCGCCGTGTTCGGCTCGGATAGCCACGTTCCTGGGGGCAGGCCAAGCAGCTTGAGCGCGGCGTTGACCAGGCCGTAGGACGGGTTGAGCAGCCAGCCCCATACAAATATCGTCGCCACCAACGGCACGACGGTTGGGATGTAGAGCATGGTGCGGAAGTAACGCATCCCCCGCAACTTCTGATTCAGCAGCAGAGCGGCGCCAAGCGCAGCAACCAGCACGAGCGGCACCGAGGCCGCCGCATAGACAATCGTCACCCAGAGCGAATGCATCACCCGCAGCGGCGCGCGGGTGAACATGTCCACGTAGTTGCGGAACCCCACCCACACCGGGGCCTGCAGAATGCTGTATTCCGTGAAGCTGATGTAGAGCGAAGCGATCATCGGCCCGAAGACGAACAGGATCAGGCCCAGGATGACGGGCATGATGAACGCATAGCCCTCGATTGTGTCGCGCCAATATAACTTGCTATGGCGAGTCCGGCGCAGTGGTGTCAGTTGGGTAGCCATCGTCACCTCGGCGGGGGAAGGGCCGGCCACTGGGTGCCGGCCCTTGCAGTCACCGATCAACGCGCGAGTTTCATCGTGCCTTGGGCGCGATGTTTACTGCGCGGTGTCCAGGCAGGACTGAATCTCTGCGTCGGCATCCTTGAAGGCCTGCTCGACCGTCTTGGCGCCGCGAATGGACTCTTCGAGCGCGGGCTGTACTTGCGAGAAGCGTTAGCGAGTTTACGAATCATGGTAAACCTCCAAGTGAGAGTCGAACTTGGTTTGCAGAGAGATGCCCTTCGGTCATTGCAAATGGGGATCGCCTGATGAGGAGGGCTTGACAATTCGTCTCAAGCATTCCTTCAAGCGATCACTGCAGTGAAATAGTGATGTAATTCGTTCCTAAGAGAACCACCTCCTTTCTTGGGGGCTGGGAGACATTCACGGCGATGCTGCTTCCCCGGCCTCTGTGCGCAGCAGAGGCGAGGCCGGCGGATACTTTCCCAGGAACCCCAGCGCAATGGACGCCTGGATCGCGGCTCTCTTCACCGCGTTCGCCAGCGCTGGCACTCTCTCCTCGAAGCGGCTGGCAGGGAGCGAGACCGTATATGCCCCGGTGGGGAACTCGCTGCGATCGAAGATGGCGGCCGAAACGCAGCACACGCCATCGGCAAACTCTTCCAGGTCAACGGCATAGCCCTGGCGCGCGATGTGTCTGAGATGGGCGATGAACTGGTCAACATCGGTGATGGTGCTGGCCGTGCGGCGGCTCATCGGATGGGCCAACAGATAAGCCCGCACACGCTCTTCCGGCAGGAAGGCCAGGATGGCCTTGCCTGAGGCGCGCGCGTGGGCAAAGCCGGAGTAGCCGATCTCCAGCGAACGCACGTGGACGGCATTCGTGCCTTCCAGGTAGCGCTGCAACACGATGTTGTCGCCATACCAGCCGGAGATGTAGGTCGTCTCGCCCACTTCGGCGTGCAACTGCGTCAGGATGTCCAGCAGCTCCGGCGGCGGTGATAGGTGAGCGCGAAAGCTGTCGTGCAAGAACGCCACCCGGCTGCCCAGGCCGAACCGGCTGCCCGGTAGCCGCACCACGTAGCCTTCGTCTTCCAGCGTGCGCAGGATGTGGTAGCACGTCCCGATTTTGATGCCCGTCTCTCGGCTCAACCACTTGGCAGTGGCGGCACCGTTGCTGGTGGCGATTGCCTCGAGGACGCGCAGGCCACGCCTGAGCGATAGCAAAATGCCCGTAGCGTTCCTCTCGTTCTCCTGCGTGGTCGCTGTATCCTCGCGCATGGTCTTCCCCCTGCCTCCAAATCAGTAATTTGACTCTGTGGTTCAGATGCCTAAACTATATTGCTACTATGATAAACACACTTTTGTATTACGCAAATTGGACTTTTCATTTCACGCTCGAACATGCCTATGAGCGCGCTTCGCTTTGCCTATAGCACCATCAACTGGGGGGAATGGTGCGACTTATCGGCTGCATTCGATGACATCCGCGCGGCTGGCTGGCGCGCGGTCGAGCTGTTCAACCACGCGCTCGACTGGTTGGGGCCGCCGGCCCGGCTGCACACCCTGTTGGGCGATCTGCAAGTGGCGACCTTCTTCGGCACCATCGAGCTGCCCGCATCCGAGCGACATTTGGCCGTTCACAAGCGTCGCATTGATTACGCCGCCGAGATGGGAGCGCAGGCGTATGGGTTGGTCGGCGCGGCGCGGCCGCGTGCCCATCCGCCTACAACTCATGACATCCGCGCCCTGGCGCGCGCCTGCGAGGAGCTGGCCGATTACGCAGCCAGCGCCGGCCTGCGCGTCGCCTATCATCCTCATACCCGTTGCACCATCGAGAACGAAGCCGAGATTGATGCGTTGATGAACGAAACGCGCACATTGACCTTGTGCCTGGATGTGTCGCACATCGCGCTGGTGGGTGAAGACCCGCTGGCGCATTTGCGCAAATACCGTCCACGACTCGGCTATGTGCATCTGAAAGATTGGGCGCGTGGCGAATTCGTGGAAATGGGGCAGGGCACGCTCGGCATTGACTTCGCTGCCTGTCTGCGAGAACTGGAGTCGCAGCGCTTCTCCGGCTGGTGCGTGGTGGAGCACAGCGTGAGCAAAACCTCGCCGCTGGACAGTGCTAAGGCCAACGCTGCCTATCTGCATGGCCTCGGCCATTCCACGTGACGCCGCGCATGCAACGCACAAACTGTAAACCTGTAACATGACCTTCAACCTTGCTCTCTTCGGTTGTGGCGTGATGGGCCTGCGCCACATCAAAGGAATGGCCAAACTGCGCCGGGTCGGCCGGATGCGTTTCGAGCTGTGCGGGGTATGTGACCTGGTCCCTGCTAACGCCGAGCGCGCCGCCGACCTGGCCGAATCGCTGCTGGGCATGCGCCCGCGCGTCTTCGTCTCGTTTGCCGAGATGCACGCGGCAGTGCCGCTCGATGCCATTAGCATTACCACGATGCCCGATGCTCACGTGGCGCTGGGCGTGGAAGCGTTGCAAGCCGGCGTGCATGTGATGGTCGAGAAGCCCATCGCGCTGACGGTGAAGCAAGGCATGCGTCTGGTGCAAGCAGCGCGCCGGCGCGGCTGCATCCTGGCCGTGGCCGAGAATTACCGGCGCGACCCGATCAACCGCCTGGCCAAAGCCCTGCTGGACACCGGCGCCATCGGCAAGCCTTTCCTGGCCGTGCAAGCCTCATCGGGCAGCGGCGAATTCGTCGTCATCACTCCGTGGCGTCATCTGCGTCGCAAGTGCGGCATCGTGGTGGATATGGGCGTGCACTACACCGACATCCTCGAATATCTACTTGGCCCCATCGAAGCCGTGGCCGGCATGAATGTCATCGTGGACGCGCAGCGCAAAGGAGCGGACGGCGTGCTGCATCCGGCCGACGCCGAAGATCTCTCGGTCGGCGTGGTGCGCTTCCGGGATGGAGCGCTCGGCAACTGGATGCTGAGCATGGCCGGCCGTGGCGCCGACTACTTCCACCGCGCAATCTACGGCACCGGCGGTTCACTGGTCATTCCGATGGACCGCACCGGCCGGCCGCTGCAGCTTACGGTGCGACGCGATGGCCGAGACGCTGCGTTGAGCGAAGCAGAGCAACTGGCGCTCGTGCCCAATTTCGCCCTGGACGCGACTACGGCGGCACTGTTCGGCGGCGAACGCCTGGGCAGCTACCGCTTGGAGTTCGCCGACGTAGATGCCAATCTGCTGGCTATCGAATACGATGACTTCGTTGGCGCCATCCTGGATGGCCGCCCGCCGGAGGTGAGCGGCGAGGATGGCCTGCGCTCGCTCGCGCTGGTATATGGCTTCCTGGAGTCCGGGCGGCTGGGACGGGCTGTGCATATTGAGGAGCTGTTGTCGGGCGAGGTTTCGGCATACCAGGATGAACTGGAGGTCGCATCATGACGCAAGGCCAGCCTGCTCTCGTCGTGGTGTGGGATGCCGTCGGCAACGTGTTGTGGGGTATGCGCGCCTGGGAAGAATATCCACCTTCCATGCAGGCGCAATTCCTGCGCGAAGACCCGGCCGGCCGCCAGCGTATTCAAACTGTGGACGCCTTTCTTGCCCCCCACGCCGTCGTCGTCCAATCGGTGACCGATGCGCAGGCGCTGGACGCGATCATCGCCGAGGCCGATTTCTTCATCGCCCACAAAGTGATGGTGCCCGGCGATGTGCTGCGCAAGGGCAGGAAGCTGCGTTTGGTGCAGCATCTCGGCCTGGACTATCGCGGCATTCCGCTCGATGCAGTGCGCGCGCTGAACGTTCCGCTGGCGGCCGTGCCCATGGTGAACTATCTGGCCGTGGCCGAACACGCCTGGGCGCTCATCCTGAATCACCTCAAGCGCCTGCCGCAGACCCGGCCGTATATGCAGCGCCGCGAATATGTGGATCGCTGGGGGCTGTTTCCGCCTGGATTGCAACTCGCTCGTGATTGCACATTGGGGCTGCTGGGTTTTGGCGAGATTGCCCGCCCGATGGCGCGCATCGCCAGAGCTTTCGAGATGCGCGTGATCTTCTGGGACATCGCTCGCTTTCCCGAACTGGAACAGGCTTATGGCGCAGAATGGGTGCCGTGGGAGGAAGTCTTCAAACAGGCCGACATTCTGAGCATACACCTGGCGCTGAACGAAAAGACGCATCGCATCATTGGCGAGCGCGAGATCGGTTTGATGAAGCCGACGGCGTTCTTCGTCAATACGGCGCGCGGTAGGCTGGTGGATCAGCCCGCGCTGGTGCGCGCCCTGCGAGAACGTCGGTTGGGTGGGGCAGGGCTGGATGTGTTCTATGATGAACCGCTGCCGGTGGATGACCCGTTGCACGAGCTGCACGAAGATCTGAGTTACCACGTCACCCTTACGCCGCACGATGCCTGGCAGAGCGTGTGGACCCATGTGCGCGATTCGCAGGCGATTTGGGGCAACGTCAAGCGCGTGCTCGATGGTCAACCGATTGCCTTTCGTGTTGCCGATGATTAGCGATGGTTGAATTCGGTTTTTGCCTCCCCATTTTCGCCTGGCCTGGCCCGCGCTTGTTTCGCACGCCGGCCTATTCGCAACTGGACGCTGCTACCACCATGCGGCTCGGACGCCTGGCCGACGCGCTCGGTTACCACTCGCTGTGGGTGGCCGACCACCTGATGCTGGGCAAGGACGAGGCGATCCTGGAGGGTTGGACGACGCTCTGCGCCCTGGCCGGCGCCACGCGCAATGCCCGGCTGGGCATCATCCACTACAACAATGCCTTCCGCCATCCGGCGCTCACCGCCAAAATGACCGCCACGCTCGACCAGATCAGCGGCGGCCGCTACATCCACTTTGTGGACTATGGCAATCAGCCGCGGGAGTTCCTGGCCTACGGGTTGCACCCCGACGATGCTGCCGAAGACCGCATCGCGCAGATGATTGAGGGGCTGGAGCTGACCCTGGCGCTGTGGACGATGCGCGAACCGGTCTCGTTCGCCGGGCGTCACTACACGGTGTCGAACGCAGTGTGCGCCCCCAGGCCGCTGCAGCAGCCGCATCCTCCCATCTGGATTGGGGAGTCCCATCCGCTGCTGCTGGAGGCCGCTGCGCGCTATGCGGATGCCTGGAACAGTACGCCGGTGGGGTGGCATGCCCTGCAGCAGCGCCTGGCCGATCTGCGTGCTGCGTGCAACCGCGTCGGCCGCAGTTACGATGACATCGCGAAGACTTACGAGGTGCAAATCCTCATCGCCCCGGATCACGCTGCTTTGCGCCGCAAGCTAGACGCAATGCTGGCGCTCATGCCGGATCATGAGCGGCCGGCCGATCTGCTGGCCTACGTGCGCGGCGAAGCCGAGCAACCGCCGGACTGGATTCGCCAGTCCTGGCTGATCGGCACACCAGAAGAGGTGCAGGCGCAGATTCGCCACTTCGTCTCCTTAGGCATCACCCACTTCATGCTGTGGTTCGTGGATGCGCCGGACGAGGGCGGGATGCGCTTGTTTGCGCAGACGTGGGGCAGCCGCGAGGCGTGAGTGGGTGGAATGCTCAGCCGAGTTGCCGGAGTAGGATGGCGCGCAGCAGGTTGATGGCGCCGATCTCGATGAGCGTTAACACCGCGCCGGCCAACGCCGGCAGCGCGAGTTGTCGCCCGTGTTGGATGCTGCCGTGTCGTCGCAGGATGATGAGCACCAACAGCCCATTCACGAGCGTGAGCATGACGAGTACACCGAGTCCGCTGGTCAGCGCGATCGGCCCGAACAAAAAATTCGGCCGCCACAAGACCACGACAATCACCCCGGCCGCAATCAACACCAGTTGCATCACATCCGTCCACGAGTTCACCACCGGCGCGCGTTCTGGCGCGCGCCAGATAGCCTGATTGGCCAGCGCCACTGCATAGACGCTGAGGGCCATCCCCATGCCCGCGCCGGTGGTCAGGCGCAGCCAGTTTTGCGGTGCATAGATCAGCGTCTGGCCGGTGGCAAGTAACCAGTACGAGTTGAACCCGTCGAAGGCCCATGCGACGAAGAACGCTGCAAACAGATAGGCGTAAGGGCGTGGGGGGAAATCGGCGGCCGGCCGGCGCAGCGTCGCGCTGAAGAGGAGCAACCCCAGCAGCGCTGTGGAGAACATGCCAGTGTCTCGCGCGCACACCGGCAGTTGCCTGGCGGCTACAAAGAACGACCGCTCAGGGATGCGATGGCACACAGCGTTGCCGATCAGGTCCAGGGGGCGCAACCAATCCGCCGGCACAAGTGCGGCCAGGCTTGCCAGGGCAATGAACGCGAGCAACGGCCAAAGGCGCAGCTTCACTCTTCGGCTCCTACGGTCCACCCGGTCGCGAGATCAGCACCACCAGCAAGGCGACGATGATGGCCCACAATAAAGCTCCCTCGCTTTCGAGAAACGTGAACACGCTGCCGAACGGACGACGCAGACGAGCCGTTGCCCCTTCGAGTAAGCTATGCAGCCAACCCAGGTCGAGCACGGCGATGGCGTGGTCGCGGATGCCCCGTGTGAAGGGACGCCAGCGTGGACTCAGCCGCCAGAGCAGTGCACCGACGGCGATCGCAATCATCCATCCGAGCCAGCCGACGATGCCGTTGCGACCGACCACCTCGATCAGCGTGCCTGCGCCGAGCAAGTCGGGCGCGACGCCGAAGATCACGATGGGCGTGGTTGCCGCCAACCAGCCGATCACTTCGCGCAGTGCGAATTGCCCGAGCCGTGCCGTTGGCTCGAAAGCGAGATGTTTTTGCTGCTCATGTCTCGTTGTGTCGAAGACGATGTGGAGCGTGAGATGGACCAAGAGTGCCAGCGACGCTATCCAGGCCAGGATCATTAGCCAGCCGGTCGGGCCGCGGTTGGCCCATGTCGCAACGACGCCGGCCTGGCCGATAAAGCCCACCGTAAGCGGCAGGCCGATCAATCCCAACGCCCCGACAACACGGATGGCGCGTCGTCCTCGCTCGACCAGCACTGACTCGGCTTGCAGCGTGTTCGTTTGGGCGATCAATGTTGAGCCGATCAGCCACGCGATCACGGCGGCAGCGGTCACGCCCACATCGGCCGGCGTCGCGCTGAGGGCAGCCAGGTAAACGCCGGCCGTCCTGACGAACGGAATAGATGCGGCTGCGTCCTCCTCCGCTTGCAGGGTGGCGATGGCGAGCGTGAGCAGTGCGCTGACCAGGGCAAGCCCATAGAACCACGCCGGCAACTGCACGATGCCCAATGTGGGAAGCCGGATGAGCAGCAGGAGACCGCCGACTGCGCTGGCCGTCGTGCGCATATCCCCCCACACGTCGGCGGATGTGCGAAAGGGCGCGAAGCCCAGCCGCAGCGCGATGGCCAGGGCAAGCGCCGGCGCCACCGACGGCGTCAGGCGCGTCATGGGCAAATACAGGCTGTTGCCTCCCGCGGCATGCACGGCGACCACCAGCGTCAACAGCGCGATCGAAACGCCGTTCAACGTGAGGCCGATCAACGTGTTGCGCTCGTTGGCCTGTCGGCGCAGGGCCAGATAAGCCGAAAGCAGATCGGTCAGCCCCAAGCCGACCAGTAACGTGATCAGGTTGTTGCCGAGCGCGACGATGGTGAGCGAGGCGATGAGCAGCGCCGATGCCACCGGATGCCTCTGGAACGGGTCGGCGTCCGGTAGCTTCAAACTGTCCAGGAAGTAGAGCGTGGTCCAGGCAATGAGAACCGCGGTTGTGGGGACGAAGCCCGTCAGCGCCAGCGGCAGCCCCGTGAACGACACCGGCGACCAGTTCCCGACGATCGCCTCCCAGGCTGGCTGCCCGCGCAGCAACCATGCGGAGATCAGAGCAGCTCCGGCGCCGATCGCCGCCGGCAGCCAGGCCAGCGATCTCAACGATGAGGGGATACGAGCGGATTGAGCGAAGATCGCAGCGAAGAGGATGCCGAGCATCGGCGACGCCATGAGCACGATGAGCAGCACGAAAGGCGACACGACGCCGAAGTGTATCACTGCCTGGACAATTACCTCTGCTGCGAGGTAGAATACCAGCCGCTCAGCGCCTGGATGCCAGGCTAAGTGCGCATCGGCGCAGAGAAGAAGTCAGACTAGTTTCCGACGACCGGAGAGGATTTCAGTGGCAAATACTGCATCGGCAAAACAGCGCATTCGCAATAGCGCGCGCAAAGCGAAGTTCAATCGCCTGCATCGCTCACGTTCGCGCACGGCGGTCAAAAAGACGCGTCTGGCCATCATGTCGAAAGATCTCGAACAGGCCAAAGTTGAACTCATCAAAGCGATCAGTTACCTGGATCGCGCGGCAGGCAAAGGCGTTATTCACAAGAACAACGCTGCCCGGCGCAAGTCGCGTTTGATGAAGCAATACAACAAGGCGGTCGCTGCAGCGGCCAAACGGTAGCTTTATCTCGATGAAACTGGCCGGTCGGCTGCTGCCCTGCGCATCACGACGCAGGGCGGTGGCCGATCGGTTGCTTTTCCGGTTTCGCCGTGTTCCGCAGGCGTGCCCCGCAGGGTACACAACGCGCATCACGACTTGTCTCGAAACAGCAGCAGCCGCAGCCCGTTCAACACCACGATCACGGTGCTGCCTTCGTGGCCGACCACGCCGACTGGGAGCGGAAGTTCGAATCCGAGCGCAGCGATGACCAGCATGACGATCACCGCGATAGCGAAGGCCAGGTTTTGCAAGATCACTTTGCGCGCCTGTCGGCTGAGCGAGATCGCGTAGGGAATCTTGCGCAGGTCGTCGGACATCAGCACGACGTCGGCAGTTTCGAGCGCAACATCCGTCCCGGCTGCTCCCATTGCCATGCCCAGAGTCGCGCTGGCCAGGGCCGGCGCGTCATTCACCCCATCGCCGATCATCGCCACATTGTGCGGTCGCCCGCCTTCCATGCGCAAGCGTTTGATCTGAGTCACCTTGTCCTCCGGCAGCAGGTCGGCATACACTTCGTCTACGCCGGTTTGCCGGGCCACAGCGCGCGCGACGCGCTCGTTGTCTCCCGTCAGCATCACCACGCGCTTGATGCCAAGTTCGTGCAGTCGCTTGACCACGTGGGCGGCGCTCGGCCGAACGACATCGGCGATGGCGATCACCCCCAGCACGTTGGCCTGGGGTGGTTGCGCGTCGTTGTGAATCTTGGCGACGAGCACCGAGGTCTTGCCGTCGTTCTGCAGGCGTTTCACTTCTTGCATGGCCTGCTCCATGCCGTTAGTTCGGTAACCGTCAAAGTAGCGCGGGCTGCCCACTGCGATGTCCATCCCACCCATGAAGGCTGTGCGCGCGCAGACCCCCTTCCCGGTGGTGTTCACGAACTGCGTGGCCTCCGGGATGCTCAAGCCGCGGTATCTGGCCGTTTCTACGATCGCCTGCGCCAGCGGATGTTCGGACTTCGACTCGACCGACGCGGCCAGGGTGAGCAGGATGTTCTCTTGCTCGAGCCGCACGTGGTCGGGCACTGCGGATGCACATGGTGGGTCGTCGCAGTCGGGTGCAGGCGTCGGGAGCATCGGGACGATGGTCACGTCGGTCACGGTGGGCTTGCCCACGGTCAATGTGCCGGTTTTGTCGAAGGCGATGGTGTCAAGTTGAGCAGCCTGCTCGAGATGTGCGCCGCCCTTGAAGAGGATGCCCTGCCGGGCGCCATTGGCAATAGCCGATAGGACCGAGGCGGGCGTGCTGATGATCAACGCGCAAGGCGACGCCACCACCATCACCGTGATGGCCCGATACAGCGTCTCCCCGAACGGAGCGTTGAAAGCTAGCGTTGGCACGACGATGAGCAGCAGCGTGAACAGGATCACGCCGACGGCGTAGATTTGTTCGAACTTGTCGAGGAAGCGCTCGGTCGGGGCCTTCTCACTCTGAGCTTCTTCGACCATCTTGATCAGCTTGGCGATGGTCGAGTCGCGTGCCAGCTTGGTCACTTTCACTTCCAGGCTGCCGGATTGGTTGATCGTGCCGGCGAAGACTAAGTCGCCGACGCTTTTGCCCACGGGCATGGATTCGCCGGTCAGCGAGGACTGGTCGAGCGTGCTCTCGCCCTCGACCACGATGCCGTCCAGGGGTACTCGTTCGCCTGGGCGCACCAGGACGTGATCGCCGATGGCGAGCTGCTCGATCGGCATCAGCACGGTCTCGTTGTCGCGCTTGAGCAGGGCCTGATCAGGCCGCAATTTCATGAGCGCTTGGATGGCGCTGCGCGTGCGGCCGAGCGCATAGGCTTGCAGAACGTTCGAGAGCGAAAACAGGAACAGCAGCATTGCGCCCTCGAACGGCGAGCCAATGGCTACGGCGCCTAGCGCGGCCAGCACCATGAGCAGGTCTACGTCCACGCGGAACTGCCGCAGTGATTCGATGCCCGCCTGTACGCCGAAGACGCCGCCGCTCACATAGGCGATCAGGTAGAACAACGACGGGACCCACGAGGCTGCGCCCAAATTCGACGTGATCAGCCCGGCCATCATGGCGATGAAGGTGATCACCACGCAGATGGCCTCGACCCGTTGCAGGGTGAGCCAGGTGCGCAGCCTGGGAAGAAAAGCAAAGGCGGGTGATCTACCCGCCTTGGTGAGTTCTGTCGGTTGGGTTGAGGCGGCCATGGCCCTAGTCTGGTTCGATGTAGATCAGCTCGGCGAGGTTTTGTCCGATCGCGAGTGTGCCCTCTGGCGTCTCGATGGTGATCGGCCCGCCATAGGGGGCGATGTCTTTCAACTTCACCGGCGCACCGGGCTTGAGCCCCTGGTCGCCCAGGTATTTCAGCCAGTCGCTGTTATCGGTGTCCACACAGCGGATGACGCCGGTCGTGCCGGGCGGGACGGTTAAGATCGGCACGTCGTTCACCTCAGGCAGGCTGCCGTCCTTGCGCGGGATCAGGTGCCCATGCGGACAGCGCGTGGGATGGCCGAGCATTTCGTCCATCCGATCTTCGAGTGGCTCGGTGATGGCCGTCTCCAACACGTGGGCGTGGTCGTCCACCTCATGCCACTCGAACCCCATCACTTTGTGCAGAAACATCTCCAGCAAACGGTGGCGTCGGATGGTGCGCAGTGCCAGCCGCCTGCCCTGCGGGGTGAGCGTCGCGCCCTTGTAAGGCGTGAGCTGCACCAGCTTACGCTCGGCCAGTCGCTTCAGCATCACGCTCGCGCCGGATGGCGTGACGCCCAGCTTCTCCGCGATGTCGGTCGTGTTCGCCGCGTCGGCCTGCTGGGTCAGGCGGTAGATGACGTCGAGATAATGCAGGGTCGCATCATTGACGCCCGCCGGGTCGGTGTACGTCGCTTTCGACATGATTCTAAGTGTCGTCAAACTTAAGGTTTGACAGCACTCAAATTCTATGCGGACAAGGCTCAATTGTCAATCCAGATGACAAGCGCTTCGGCAATACGCGACGCGCACGTTCCAAGGCGGGGGCTGTCGGCCGGCATTCGCATAGGCAGTGTTAGGACGAACCGCCTCTACAACCTTCAATACCCTGAAGTTACGGCCAGTTCACCGGCAAAGGCTGGGGTCTATTGCACGTGCTGCTCAGCACGATGTGTCGGCCCTCGCGCGCGCTGTCGTGGAAGGCATGCATCAGGTCCAGCACATGGTAAGCCAGCTCGGCATTAGCGCGGTGAGGGCGGCCGGTGCGGATTGCCTCGGCCATATCTGCCACACCGATCCCGCGGCTGTTCTGCACCCATTTGTGTCTGATGGGGATATCCTGCCAGTCCTTTCTGCCCTTCCGCTTCAGCCGCACCGGCCCGCCGAAGATGTTGGGGTCCGGACACTCCAACTCGCCTTCGGTGCCGTAGATCGTCAATCCGACCTCGTAGCCGCTGGCCACGTCGAACGTGGTGGTGATGTTGGCGATGACGCCGCTGGCGAATTCGAGCATGCCGCTCACCAGGGTGGGCACCTCGACGACGATCTTCGTGCCGTATAGCGGTTGGCTGGTGATGGTGCGTTCAGGATGGGTGATGCGGGTCATGCCGCTGGCCAGTCGTGCCGGGCCGAGCAATGTTACCAGCGCCGTCAGGTAATACGGCCCCATGTCGAACATCGGCCCGCCGCCAGGCTTGTAGAAGAATTCCGGGCTGGGATGCCACATCTCCATGCCGGGAGAGAGCATGCGCGCGAAGGCGACCACCGGCCGGCCAATCGCCCCGTCGTCCAACAGCGCGCGACAGGTCTGCAGGCCGCCGCCGAGGAAGGTATCGGGCGCGCCGCCCACCCGCAGGCCTTTGGCCCTGGCCAGCGCCAGCAGTCGCTGGGCGTCTTCTCGCGTGGTGGCGAGCGGCTTCTCGTTGTAGACGTGTTTGCCGGCCTCCAATGCTTGTAGCGCAACCGATGCGTGGGCGTTGGGCACCGTCAGGTTGACGACGATCTCGATTTCTGGATCGGCCAGCAGCGCGTCCACGCTCACGGCTTGTTTGTCAAACTTTGCAGCCTGAGCATGCGCGCGCGCCATGTCAATGTCGGCGATCTTGGTGATTCGGATGTTGTGGAACTTGCGGTCGGATTCGAGGTAGGTTGAACTGATGTTGCCGGCGCCGATGATGCCGATGATGGTAGGTTGTGTGGTCATGGTGACCGCATGATAGACGAAAGCGGCACCTGCTCACAAGAAGACGCCTGACGGGTTCCCCAGAGGTTCGACGAACCGTCAGGCTCGCTGCCCTTGCCGTGTGTAGCCGCCTCAAGTGCGAATCACCGACCACGCCGCCTCGCCGAAGCTTGCGCCTGGCTCAGGCTTGTTTGCGCTGTCCAGGCGTTGAGCTTCGACCACTGCCAGCGCTGCGAGGTTGACAATGCTGCGCACTGAATCGCCTCGTTGCAGCACGTGCACTGGCTTGCGCATGCCTATCAGGATTGGGCCAACGACTTCGGCGCTGGCCAGCTCGCGCATCAGTTTGTAGGCAATGTTGCCCGCTTCGAGGTTGGGAAAGATCAACACGTTAGCCGGCTGGCCGAGCACATTGAACGGATAGTCGCGAAGTAGTTCTTCTGAGAGCGCCGTGTCGGCCATCAGCTCGCCCTCGATGTGCAAATGCGGCGCGCGCCGGCGGGCAATCTCCACAGCTTGTCGCACCATTTCGGAGCGCGGATGCCGCGTGCTACCGAAGCTGGAGAAGCTGAGCATGGCGATGCGTGGCTCAACGTCGAACTGTCGCACCAGATCCGCCGTCAGCAGGGCGATTTCAGCCAGCTTCTCGGCGTCCACATCTATGTTCACCGTGGTATCGGCAAAAAACAGCACGCGATCCTTCAGCGTGACCATGTATACGCCGGCTGCGATCCGATTGCCGTTGCTGGTGCCGATGATGCGCAAAGCCGGTCGCATCACATCGGGATAGTGCAAGCTCAGGCCGGAGATCATTCCGTCGGCTTCGCCCAGCGCCACCATGACCGCTGCGAAATAGTTTGGGTTGGCCACCAGCTCGCGCGCCTCAACCATCGTCACTCCTTTGCGCTGGCGCAGGGCATAAATGTAATTGATGTATCGGTCGCGGTCGGGTGACGTTTTCGGATCGAGCGTGCGAATGCCCGTCAGGTCGAGTTTAAGTTCGCGCGCTTTCTGGTTGATTACCGCGGCATCGCCCAGCAAAATGGGATGTGCAATGCCTTCGTCAACGAGTTGACGTGCTGCGCGGATGATCTTTTCGTGTTCGCCCTCGGCCAGCACGATGCGCTTAGGCTCGCCGGCAGCCTTGTTGTAGATGATGCGCATCATCTCGCGACTCTTGCCCAGCCGTGCTTCGAGTTGTTGGCGGTAGGTGGCCATGTCTATCCGAACGCGCGCCACGTCGGAGTCCATCGCGGCCTGGGCCACTGCGGGCGCTTCCCACAACAGCACTCGCGGGTCGAGCGGTTTGGGAATCAGGTACTCGGGCCCAAAGCTCAAACGCTCGAGGCCATAGGCTTTCACCACTTCGTCGGGCACATCCTGACGTGCCAGCGCGGCCAGCGCATGCGCCGCAGCGATCTTCATCGCTTCGTTGATCTGCGTCGCGCGCACGTCCAGCGCACCCCGGAAGATGAACGGAAAGCCCAGGACATTGTTGACCTGATTCGGGTAGTCGCTGCGGCCGGTGGCGACGATCGCATCCGGACGTGCAGCTTTAGCTTCGTCGTAGCCGATCTCCGGGTCGGGGTTGGCCATGGCGAAGATGATTGGGCGCGCAGCCATCGTCTTCACCATCTCTGGGGTGACCACGCCGGCAACTGACAACCCGACGAATACATCGGCGCCGGCGATGGCCTGTTCGAGCGTGCGCAGCGGCGTATCCACGGCGAACGCTTCTTTGTAGGCGTTCATGCCGGCCACGCGGCCTTTGTAGATCACGCCCTTGCTGTCGCACAGGATGATGTTCTCGCGGCGTGCGCCGAGCGCCACATAGAAATTTGCGCAAGCGATGGCCGATGCGCCGGCTCCGTTGATCACGATCCTTACCTCCGACAGGCGTTTGCCGACCAGTTCGCAGGCATTCAGCAATGCCGCGCCGGAGATGATGGCCGTGCCGTGTTGATCGTCGTGCATGACCGGGATGTGCATTGCGGCGCGCAGTTGCTCTTCGATGTAGAAACACTCCGGCGCCTTGATGTCCTCCAGGTTGATGCCGCCGAAGCTGGGTTCCATCAACTTTACGGCGGCAATGAATGCATCCGGGTCTTCAGTTGCCAGTTCGATGTCAATGCTGTCTACATCAGCAAAGCGCTTGAACAGCAGCGCTTTGCCTTCCATCACCGGTTTGCCGGCGGCTGCGCCAATGTTACCCAGCCCCAGCACAGCTGTGCCGTTGCTGATTACGGCGACCAGGTTGCCCTTGGCGGTGTATTCGTAGATGTCCTCTGGGTGATCGTGAATGGCCAGGCAAGGTTCGGCCACGCCCGGGCTGTAGGCCAGGGTCAGGTCGCGCTGCGTAGCGCACGGCTTGGTTGGGGTGATTTCCAATTTGCCCCGCGGAGGGCGTCGGTGGTACTCCAGAGATTCGATTCCAATTGCGCTTCCATGGGTGCGAGACATGACAAACTCCTTTTATCCGTTCGTTGGTGGTGCGGCGACAGTGGATCGCTCGTGTCTCGATCCACCGGAGGGTGATGCAAGTCTTTTCAGGCTGTGGCGAAAGGCTTTCAGCCGCCTCTCGACTTGCATGTGCACCTGACTGGCCGGCCGGCCGGTGAGCGCTGCGAGGCCTTCGTCCACATCCCTCACCGCCCATACATGAAACTCGCCGCGTGCAACGGCTTCGACTACGTCCTCGCGCAGCATGAGATGCTGGACGTTGCCGGCGGGAATGAGCACCCCCTGCTCGCCGGTCAGGCCGCGCGCTTTGCACACATCGAAGAACCCTTCGATCTTCTCGTTCACGCTGCCGATGACCTGGACTTCGCCGTGCTGGTTCACCGAGCCGGTTACGGCGATGGATTGTTTGATCGGCAGGCAAGACAGAGCGGATAACAGCGCATACAGCTCCGCGGATGACGCGCTGTCCCCTTCGACGGCTTGGTAGCTTTGCTCGAACACGATCCGCGCCGACAAGCTCAACGGTTTGTTTTGCCCGTACCGGTTCGACAGATAGCCGCTCAGGATCATGACGCCTTTGCTATGAATCGGTCCGCCCAGCTCGACTTCCCGTTCGATGTCTATGATGCCTTTGCTGCCGGGTTCGACGCTTGCCGTAATGCGGCTGGGCAGCCCGAAATCGTAGTCGCCGAGGTTGAACATCGCCAGGCCGTTCACCTGGCCGACGACCTCGCCACTCGTCTCGATCAACAGCATGTTGCGCAGGATCATCTCCTGCAACCGCTCCTGGATCATGCTTGAGCGATAGACGCGTTGATCGAGCGCCTTGCGCAGGTGGTGGGCTTCGACGTAGTCAGCACCATCCTGCTCGGCATACAGGTTCGCTTCCCGCACGATGTCGAGCAAGGTGCCAAAGTGGGTCGAGAGCTTGGACTGATCTTCTGCCAGGCGTGCAGCGTGCTCGACCAGCTTGGCGGCGGCGGCGCTGGTCAGGTGACGATACCCTTCGCGTTCGCACAGCGTGCGCAGGAGCGAGAGTGCGTCGCGGACGTTATCCGGCTCGTTTGACATGCGCGTGTCGAAGTCCACCCGCACTTTGAACAGCTCGGCGAAGTCGGCATCGTAGGCGTGCAGCAATTGATAGTGCAATGGCTGGCCGATCAAGATGACCTTGACATTCAGCGGGATCGGCTGGGGGCGAAGGGTCTTGGTCGAGAGGAAGCCCAGCCGATCCGTCAGATCTTCGATTGCTATTTGGCCGGCGCTGATGCAGCGCTTTAGTCCATCCCAGCTGTACGGCTCACGGAGTAGGTCTTCGACGCGCAGCACCAGATACCCACCGTTGGCGCGATGCAAAGCGCCGGCCTTGATCATGGTGAAATCGGTGTGGAGCGCGCCGAACTGGCTCTCCTTCTCGATGCGGCCGATGAGGTTGGCATAGGTGGGATTGGACTCGACGATAACTGGTGCGCCTGACAGCTTGCTGTTGTCTATCAGCACATTGACGGCGTATTTGCGCAGGGGAAGGTCCTGCATCCATGGTGCGAATAACGCTCCGATGCCCTCCGGGGCCGAAGTTGCAGGTTTGAACAACTCGATGTTATCTAGTAAGTCGTTCTGCAATGCCTCGAGGTATGACACGACAGCAGGCTGCCCGGAGTATTTCTCGATCAAGTCTTCGATCAAGCCGCCCACCACAGTCATCGCGGCCTGCCGGCTGAGCTGCTGTAACTGCTCCTGCGTCCGGCGTTCCAGGTCACGCACCTGTTTCATCGTTGCGCGCACCTCGTGCTGCACTGCCTCGCTGCGCGCCTTGAACGCAGCGCGCTCTTCTTCTGTCATGCGCGCGAATTCCTCTTCAGTCAGTGGCCGGCCGTGTTTGACCGGCAGCGTCATGATGCCCGTCGGCATCACTTGCATGCCGAAGCCCATGGCCTCCAGCCTGGCGCTCAATTCGTTGAGGGCGCCTGCACGCCCGATCTCCAGATCTTTGAGAAGCCCGTCGCGCCTGTTGGCGAATTCCTCCGACTCCAGCGCCTTGGGCAATTCGCGGCGCACGTGCTCGATCAGGGAGCGGATCTCTTGCTGGAAGACACGCGCCTGACCGGCGGGCAGACGGATGGCGATCGGCTGGTAGGAGTCGTCGAAGTTGTTGACGTAGCACCAATCGTGTGGGGAAGGCTTCTGTCGCGCTTCGCTTTGGAGGAAGGACCTGATAGCCGATGTCTTGCCGATGCCGTTGGGGCCAGAGACATAGATGTTGAAGCCGGCGTCATGAACACCCAGCCCGAACTTCAGCGCCGATACAGCGCGTGGCTGACCGATCACGCCCTCGAGTGGCTTACAGTCGGCGGTCGTGCGGATGCCGAGCGCTCCCGGATCAACGGTCCGTCGCAGCTCTTCGGGGGTCAGATGTCTGCTCACTTCGTCAGCGTACACCAAACGCTCGCGAAACGTACCCATGAAGGGTGCAGTTTGGCCCTGGTCAGCCGGCCGGTTCCTGTGGCGGAGTGTCTCTTTCCCATGCCACTGCCGCATCCTCCGCGCGCCCACAGCGCCGGCGCGGTCATCGGGCCAGCGCTGGCATGGGGACAAACGCCATGCCCGGATCTGCTACATCTGACTGGGGCGCCGGATCAGCTTATAGGCAGCGAAGGCCGTGAGAAGCAAGATGGCTAACCCAGCCGATACCCTCGGGTCCAGCACGGCGGTGAACAAAAGCAGAAGGGTAGTCAGGATGGCCACGGTCGCTTCGATTCGGTCATTCATCGTGATACCCCCTTGAAATCTTCGTTGTGCTGTCGGCAGATCATCTCAATCACGTCGCGGCCCGACGCCGCTGAAAGTTGCACGTTGCCGGCCGGCTCCACCCATTGCCCGATCATGTAGAAGTTGTGCAGGCCGGGCAGCGTCTTCGACATGCCCATGCGCATCATGAACTGCATCTTCTTCATCCCCAACGCCCAGCCGTGGATCGAGCCGCGCCAGTTGCCGGTATAGCGCTCGTAGGTCGTCGGCGTGGCCACGTCCACCACTTCGACATCGGCTGCCAACCCAGGAAAGCGACGATCGAGTGCGGCGACGACCTCCTGGCCGATGCGATCTTTCTCCGCGGCGTAGCGCGCTTCGTCCTTGCGCAGGCACTTCCAATGGTCGAAGTTTGCTTCGGCCCAGACCGTCAGGGCAGACTTGCCGGGGTCGGCCATGGCTGGGTCGAAGCAGTGGTGTTTGAGCACCAGCCGGCGGTGCAAGGCGCCGCCCATGTCAATCGGCGCGTCGAGCGGGAAGTCGAGCATCGGCGGCAGAGCGCTGAGGTCACGCTTGACGCCGATCGAGACCTGGACGATGGATTCGGCGACGGGCAGGCCGTCGTAGCGCCTGCGGATCTCGTCATCGGCATAGCGTCCGCCGAGCAGCTCGAAGATGGTCGCCCGGCCGTCCGCAGCCGAGATGACGACATCAGCGCGATGTTCGCTGCCATCGGCCAGGCGCACGCCAACTGCTGCGTTGTTCTCGACCAGAATCTCGCTCACGCGCGCGCCGTACTCGATCTCGCCCCCCCAGTTCCTTGTAGCGCCGCGCCATCGCCTCGGCCAGCATGAGTGAGCCACCCAGCGGATAGCCTGAGCTGCGCGTGCCCATCGGCGCCAGCGTCATCAGCAACATCAGCATAGGGAAGTCGGGCGGCGTGCACTGGAAGAAACCGGGCAGGGCCTCGCGCAGCAACGGATCGCGGAAGCGCTGCGCGAAATGGCGCACGGTCACGTTCAGCCAGCGCAACATCGGCACGGCGTGACCGAGCATGATGCGCCCAAAGTGCAGCCCTTCGGCTGCGTCGTCGGGGCTGAGGTCGAGCGGCAGGTCGAAGTTGCCCAATTCGCGCAAAGCTTGGGTGAACTCGCGGATCGGGTCTTCGTCCTCGGGTGACAGTTCGAGCAAATGCGCTTCGAGTTTGTCCGGGTTGGTGTAGAAGTGTACCTCGCGGCCGTCGCGCCCCGCGTAACAGATGAACTCGTCGTAGTAATGTGTGCCTCGGCCAGGCAGCACGCCCAGCTCGCGCCACATCGGATAGCCCCGCGTGTGCTCGCCGGTGCCGATGAGGTAACGCACCGCGCCGTCGAACAGGTAGCCCTCGCGCCGCCACGAAGTGCACAGTCCGCCGGGGATGGTGTGCATCTCGAAGATGCGCGAGCGGAAGCCATTCATCTGCGCATAGCAGCCGGCGCTCAGGCCGGCTGCTCCCGCGCCGATGATTAGCAAATTTGGCTGATTCATGTGCGTTGCGCGTGAAAGGCACGCACCCCTTTGCGCATTACTGCGCGGTCTGGCGATTCCTGCGCAGCCTGTTCAGCAAGATGCCCACCCCGACCAGGATCAGCACCACCGGCCAGGCCGTCCCTACGATCTGCAGAATCTGCAGGCCCGACTCGCCCATCCAGAACAGCCCGCCCAGGGCGAGGAACACTGCGCCGGGGATGAGCGGCCAGGGCGAGAACCGACCACCTGCCAGTGGCGTGAGCAAGACGATGAGCACCCATCCGGCTGCAAAGCCGAACATCAGCACGGCCACAGGGAGCAAGTCGTTCTCCGCCGCCTCGACGAAGGGCCGCGTCATTAAGAAGAGTCCCCCGCCCAGGCCGGTCAGGATGCCGCCGGGGATCATCAAGCCCGGGTTCTGCACTGCGATGCTCCACACGATGAAGCTGATGCCGAGCAACGGCAGCACGAGCAGCGATAGCCAACTTAACTGAAAGACCTGTGCGACCAGGAGCAAAGCACCGATCGCAATCAACACGATGGCGGCGATCACACCGCTCTGGCGCGGATCGGCCGGCGCAATGAACCGACCGCCCGTCACTTGCTTAATCTCGTTTGAGGTGTTCATAGGACGACCTCCTTTCATATTGAGGTTAGGCCCGGATCGTTAGCGCATCATATGTCGCAGGATCGGCCGTCCCTCTGTGTGCCGCACTCTGTCCGGATTGCCAGGTCGCTTCCCGGTCATCCGGCCGGTGCATCAGATTGACCGTGGTCAGGCGGCCGGCTATGGCGTGGTGAGTTGTTCGGCGATCTTGGCGGCCCAGGCTTCGATGACCGACCAGTCGCGGAAGTCGCCGGTTCTGGCTTTGACCGCCTTGATGATGAGCTTGTCTCCCAGGTGCAGGCTGCTGGGGTCAATCTTGCCGTGGAATACGACGACGTCCTGCGGTTTGATCCGGTCGGCGATGGGTTGCAGGTTATCCGGGAAGCGCCAGCCATCCAGGATGCCCACGGGATCGCCCTCGCCAGTTGGTCCGCTGGAGAACAGCCACACCGGCCGCTGGGCCAGCGCAGATTCGTTGGATTCAAGAAAATTCGCCGCTTCTTTTAGCCAGTGACCGGCGTATACCCCGCTGCCCAACACGACAGCCTGGTAGCGTTCCAGCCCTGCCACGTGCCCGGCGGGCAGCACGTCTACGTCCAGTCCCGCTTGCCCGAGCACCTGGCCGATTCTCTCGGCGATCTCGGTCGTCGCTCCGTATTTGCTGGCGTAAGTCACCAGCACTTTCTTGTTCGCGCTCATGGCGAGCCCCTTTGAGCCTCAGGGTGCCCGTTACGCCAGTCACCCAATCAAGGCGGGTGAGTGGGCTCCGCGCATCGTCGGGCACGGGCCCTCTCCGGCGATCCCCGTTCTTGCTGAGGAAGGGGCATCGTGGGAGGAAGCGCCCGGCGCTACACGGCGACCCTGGGCTCCGACGTACCTGCGGATTTCGCCCCACCAACCATCGCGCCGGCACCGTCGTGCGGTTGGCCGATGCCCTTCAGCGCTATCTCCTCATACTTCTGCCAGTGCTCGTTCACCGCCGCCTGGGCTGCCTTCATCAGCGCCTCGGCTTCTTCGGGATGGCTCTGTTGCAACATGCGGTAGCGCGTTTCGTTGTAGGCGTAGTCCTTGAAAGCGATCTTTGGCGCGCCGCTGTCCAACTGGAACGGGTTCTTGCCTTGGGCACGCAGCCGTGGGTCGTAGCGATACAGCGGCCAGTAGCCCGAATCGGCAGCCAGCTTTTGCTGGTGCAGGCCTTTGGCCATGTCTATGCCATGTGCGATGCAGTGGCTGTAGGCAATGATGAGGGCTGGCCCGTTGTATGACTCCGCTTCCAGGAAGGCCTTGATGGTCTGCGCATCATTGGCGCCCATGGCTACTTGTGCGACGTAGACGTTGCCGTAGCTCATCGCCATCATGCCCAGATCCTTTTTGCGCGTGTGCTTGCCGGCGGCGGCGAACTTGGCGATGGCGCCCAGCGGGGTGGCCTTCGACGCTTGCCCGCCGGTGTTGGAATACACCTCGGTATCCAGCACCAGCATCTTCACGTTGTGGCCGCTGGCGAGCACGTGGTCGAGGCCGCCGTAGCCGATGTCGTAAGCCCAGCCGTCGCCTCCCACGATCCACACGCTCTTGCGCACCAGCTTGTCGCTGACGGCGAGAAGGTTGGAGATGAGGGATGGGAGATCAGCAATTGGAGGTTGAAGTTCGGCTGTCTCCGCTCGCCAACCTTCCAGTCGCCTGCGCAGTTCGGCGACGCGCTCGCGCTGCGCGGCAATGCCTTGCTCGGTAGATTGGTCGGCGTTCAACAGAGCGTCGGCCAGCTCGGCGCCGATCACATTGCGCAGCCTGCCCACCAGTTCCCTGGCCAGGTTCATCTGCTCGTCCAACGCCAGCCGCATGCCAAGCCCGAACTCGGCGTTATCCTCGAACAGCGAGTTGCTCCAGGCCGGGCCGCGGCCGGTGGCTGCCTCAAACGTCCAGGGGGTGGTCGGCAGGTTGCCGCCGTAGATGCTGGAGCAGCCGGTAGCGTTCGCCACGTAGAGCCGATCACCGAACAGGCGGGTGAGCAATGACAGGTAAGGCGTCTCGCCGCAGCCGGCGCATGCCCCGCTGAACTCGAACAGCGGCTCCAACAGTTGCACGTTTTTGACGTTGTTGAAGTGGATACCGTCGAAGCGTGGGTGGTTCGGCAGTTGCTTGAAGAACTCCCAGTTCTGTGCTTCGGCCTCGCGCAATGGCAGTTGCGGCGCCATGTTGATAGCCTTCCGGCCGGTCTGCCGCTTGTCCTTCACCGGGCATGCCTCGACGCATAGCGCACAGCCGGTGCAATCTTCCACCGCCACCTGTAACACGTATTTCTGATTTGGTAGCTCCTTCCAGCGCGCTTCTGTGGATTTGAAGCTCGCCGGCGCATTTGCCAGCAACTCCGGCGGCACGACCTTGGCGCGGATCACGGCATGCGGGCACAGGTAGACGCACTTGCCGCATTGGATGCAGATGTCCGGATCCCACACCGGTACCTCCAGCGCGATGTTGCGCTTCTCCCATTGCGCCGTGCCGCTGGGGTAGGTGCCGTCGGCCGGCAGCGCGCTCACCGGCAACAGGTCACCCTGGCCGGCGATCATCTTCGCCGTCACCTGCTGCACGAACTCCGGTGCGTTCAGCGGCACGACCGGCGGCGCGCCGGCCTCGTTTAGCCGGGCCGGCTCGGGGATGGGCATCTTATAGAGTTGATCGAGCGTGGCATCCACAGCGGCAAAGTTGCGCTGCACCACGGCTTCGCCGCGCTTGCCGTACGTTTTGCGGATGGCCTCCTTGATCTTGGCGATGGCTTCTTCGCGCGGCAACACACCGCTGATGGCGAAGAAGCACACCTGCATCACCGTATTGATGCGATTGCCCATGCCGGCTGCGTGCGCTACCTTGTAAGCGTCAATCACCCATACCTGCAACTGCTTGCTCAGGATTTGCGCTTGGATGTTGCGCGGCAGGTGATCCCATGTTTGGTCGGCAGGAAAGGGGCTGTTCAACAGCAGCGTCGCGCCGGTGTCTGCGTTCGCCAGCACATCATAGCGATCAAGGAAACCAAACTGGTGTACAGCGACGAAGTTTGCCCGCGAGATCAGATAGGGGGCCTGGATCGGCCGAGGGCCGAACCGCAGGTGCGAGATGGTGCGCGCGCCGGACTTCTTCGAGTCATAGACGAAGTAGCCCTGGGCGTAGTTGTTGGTCTCCTCGCCAATGATTTTGATCGAGTTCTTGTTCGCGCCCACCGTGCCATCTGCCCCCAGGCCCCAGAATATCGCGCGCACGGTGTCTTCGGGTTCGATATCGAAGGTGGGGTCGTAACTGAGGCTGCTAAAAGTCACGTCGTCATAGATGCCGACGGTGAAGTGATTCTTCGGCGCGGGCCTGCGCAGTTCGTCGAAGATGGCTTTGACCATCGCCGGCGTGAATTCCTTCGACGAGAGGCCATAACGCCCACCGATGACCGGCGGAATCTGATACCCCGGCTCCCGGCCCTTGACTTCCATCAACGCCGTCACCACGTCCTGATACAGCGGCTCGCCGATGGCGCCCGGCTCCTTGGTGCGGTCGAGCGCGGCGATGGCCCGAACGGTCGGCGGCAGCGCAGCGACGAAGTGCGCAGCGGAGAACGGGCGATATAGCCGCACCTTCACCAGGCCGACTTTCTCGCCCTGGGCAACGAGGTGATTCACCGTGGCTTCGGCGGCCTCGCAGCCGGAGCCCATCATCACGATCACGCGTTCGGCGTTGGGCGCGCCGACGTAGTCGAACAGGTGATACTGCCGGCCTACCAGCGCGGCGAATTTGTCCATTTGCTGCTGCACGATGTCTGGCGTGGCCAGGTAGAACGGGTTGACGGCTTCGCGGGCCTGGAAGTAAGTGTCGGGGTTGTGCGCCGTGCCGCGAATAAATGGGTGATCGGGCGAAAGCGCGCGTTGGCGATGTGCCCGCACCAGATCGTCGTCAATCATGGCGCGGATGTCGCTCTCGGAAAGCTGCTCGATCTTCATCACCTCGTGTGAGGTGCGAAAGCCATCGAACACGTGCAAGAACGGCACGCGCGCGGCCAGGGTGCTGGCCTGGGCGATCAGTGCGAAGTCCATCACCTCTTGCACCGAGTTGGCGAACAACATGGCCCAGCCGGTGGCGCGCGTTGCCATCACGTCGCTGTGATCGCCGAAGATGGACAGGGCATGTGTGGCCAGGCTGCGCGCGGCGATGTGAAACACGGTGCTGGTCAGCTCGCCGGCGATCTTGTACATATTCGGGATCATCAGCAGCAAGCCCTGGCTGGAAGTGAAGGTGGTGGACAGCGCGCCGCCTTGCAGTGCGCCATGGATCGCACCAGCCGCACCGCCTTCTGATTGCATTTCCTGCACAAGCGGCACGCTGCCCCACAGGTTGCGTTCGCCCAGCGAAGCCCACTGGTCGGCCAATTCGCTCATCGGCGACGAGGGGGTGATCGGGTAGATGGCGATGACCTCGTTGGTCTTGTAGGCCACATAAGCAGCAGCCTCATTGCCATCAATCGTGACGAGTGCTCGTGACGCGGACATAGTCATAGCGACTTTGTAACCGCGTTCCGACATCTATGCGTCCATCATTCGACGGGTTGCTGGCTGGTCAAGCGGCTAGTCTGCCCAGCGACACGCTGGCTTGGATCGGGCAGTCGGTATGACACATTGCGTGCATGACGTTAAGGTGCAACGCGCAATGCATAACCCGTCTCACCAATTCTGCACGCTGCCATCGCTGCGATATAGCTTGGGCGCTTCCCAGAATTTGAACGGCCGGCTGCCGTAATCGCGTTCGTTGAACTCGACGCCCAGGCCGGGGCCGGACGGCACCGGGTAGCGTGCGCCATCGAGCTTGAGTTGAACCGGGAAGATGTCTTCGTCGTCGAAGCCCAGGTTCTCAGTGGGCGAAGTGCGCACCTCGAGCGCGAAAAAGTTGGGCACGGCAGCGGCCAGGTGCACGGTGGCAGCGGTGCAGATTGGGCCGAGCGGGTTGTGCGGCATCAGGTCAATGTAATGCGCCTCGCACCAGCCGGCCACCTTCATCGCCTCGGTGAAGCCGCCGATGTTGCAGAGGTCCAGCCGCATGTAGTTAGTGATGCCGCGCTCGATGTAGGGCAGAGCCTGCCACTTGCTGCTGAACTCTTCGCCGATGGCAAAGGGCACGTCGGTCATGTGGCGCAGTTGCTCATAGGCCTCAGGCGACTCGTCGCGGATCGGCTCTTCCAGGAAGTCCAGCGTGCCCTTGGGCATGCGCTGGCAGAACGAGGCGGCCTCGGCCACGCTCAAACGATGGTGATAGTCCACGCCGAGCACCGGCCCGCTGCCGACGGCGGCCCGCACCCGGGTGAACCAATCGGCGGTGATGCCGATGGATTGCCACGGCTCCCAGATGCCTTGACTTTCCCCCGGCTCGTTTCGGTAAGCCGGCGTCATGCGAATGATGTTCCAGCCCTTGCTGAGCAGCAACTGACAACGCTCGATCAGTTGCTCGGCGCTCTCGGCGCTGGTGGTGGCAAAGCACGGCACATAGTCACGTTGCCTGCCGCCGAGCAGTTCATACACCGGCACGCCGAGCGCTCTGCCCTTGATGTCGTAGAGGGCGATGTCAATGGCGCTCTGCGCAGCGGTCAGCACGCGCCCGCCCTCAAAGTATTGCGAGCGATACAGCAGTTGCCAGATGAAGCCGGCGCGCATTGGGTCTTGCCCGATCAGCAACTCCCGGTAGTGGCGCAGGGCGCCCTCGACAGCCAGTTCGCGGCCGCTCAGGCCGGATTCGCCCCAGCCGTGGATGCCTTCGTCCGTCTCGACCTTGACGATCAGTTGGTTGCGGCTGCCTACCCAGATGGGATAGACCTTGATATCGGTGATCTTCATAGCTAGGCGATTAAAGGTGCGGTAGGGCAGACTGTCAATGCTCGACGGCCGAATTGGTCACGGCCGTTGTGGGCGACCATCTGGCGAGCGACGGTCTATATCGCTGTGCTCACCCGCTCGTCGGCTCAACGTCGTGTGACTGATGTGATGTCGGCGCGTTATGGGCCTGTGGTGAGATTGTATATTTGCGACTATCGTGATGTGTGACAGGATTGAACTCTAAAGGTGATATTTCGTTGCAAAAGATATAAAAAGAGATTTTGTATGGGAATGCTAAACGATGAAATTGACCCTGCGTCCCAGACAATTATTCGCGGGAGGGAACGCTTTCGTGATGCTCTTGAGAAGGGCTCTGTCAACCCAACAGGCACAACGCAACGAGGTGATTGAACTTCGCAACTTCCTTGTTGAGCACTTCAGCCGCGAAGAGCTGGAGGTGTTTTGCGCCGACTACTTCCGGGACGTGTATTTGGATTATGAGGGGTCGAGCCTTTCCAAGAGCCAATGGGCGCACAAGCTCGTCGAATATTGCGTTCGCCGGCACAAGCTGGCAAATTTGCGCGCTGCTCTGCAGAAGGAGCGCGCCGAGCCATACGCCAGGCGCTTTCCGTTGACACCGGTTACCGATCAAGTCAAACGCTCCCGCGATCCCCGGCAGATCTTCATCAGTTATGCACACGAGGACGCACACATCGCACGGCGCCTGGCGGCTGACCTGAGGCGCCATGAATATCCGGTGTGGATCGCGCCAGAAAGCATCCAGCCCGGCGAATCGTGGGTGAGCGCGATTGACCGCGGCTTGCACGAAAGCGGCGTCTTTCTGGCGCTGCTCTCGCCGGCTGCGGTGAAGTCCCAGTGGATGAAGAGCGAGACCCGCCTCGCCATTCAGCTCGAACATCAAGGCAAGCTGCGCCTGGTGCCGATGATGCTCAAGCCGTGCGACCCGTCGCTGTTGTCTTCGTTCCTGACCTCTTACCAGATCATCCCGGCGGTCGGCCGTTATGAGCAGGCACTGGCGGAGTTGTTGGTGGAACTCGGCTTATCGCCCGCGCGTGTGGCCGCCGATAGCGTAATGCGCTGGCTTCGCAGCCCAACCGGCAAGCGCCGCTGGCCGCATCGGCTGGTGGTCGAGGCGCCGATCAAGTTGGAGCTATTGCGCATTCCACGCGGTTCATTCTGGATGGGCAGCCATATCAAGCGCGATCGGGCAGCTCAGACGAATGAATTGCCCCGCCACCGCGTGCGGCTGTCGGACTATTACATCGCTCGCTACCCGGTGACCAATCAGCAGTATGCCTTCTTTGCACAAGCCACCCAGCGCAATTTCAAGCTCCCGGCCGGCAAAGAAGATCATCCCGTCGCCAATGTCTCGTGGAACGACGCCGTCGCGTTCTGCGACTGGTTGAGTCAAACGACCGGGCTGGACTTCGGCCTGCCGACCGAGGCGGAGTGGGAGAAGGCGGCCCGCGGCACCGATGGTCGCATCTATCCATGGGGCGACGAGTTCGACGCCAGGCGGCTGAACAGCCGTGAGGGCAACGTGCAAGACACCACGCCGGTCGGCTGGTATTCGCCCGGCGGCGATAGCCCATATGGCGTCGCCGACATGTGCGGTAACACGTGGGAATGGTGCGCCGATTGGTACGATGACGAGGAATATCCGCGGCGTGCCGGGACCCACGTGAGCGATCCGCGCGGGCCGGCCCAGGGGGTGATGCGCGTGTTGCGCGGCGGCGCTTTCGATTTCAACAAGGACGGCGTGCGCTGTGGCTATCGGGCGGCTAACTTTCCCCACGAGCGCAGCTATGACTACGGCTTCCGCTTGGTGCTGCGGCCATAGCATCCTGCTCGGTTGCAGCGTCGTTCGCGAGAGAAGCAGCGTCGAGCCGGTGCGCGGTTACTCGGGCGACCACACAGGGTCGTCCCTACAAATGGGCGGTGGCTGAGCTGACAAATCGTGCGTGCACCTCGGGATGCGCAGCACTTGCACGAATACCGCGTTTGAGTAGTATTCAGCCCGGCATGCCCGTTCTCAGATATACGATCGGCGTTGACTTTGGCACTCTGTCCGGAAGGGCCGTGCTCGTGCGCGTGGGCGACGGCGCCGAAGTGGCCACTGCGGTAAGCGAATATCGGAATGGCGTCATTGACGAACGGCTGCCCGAAAGCGGACTCCAGTTGGAGCCCGATTGGGCCTTGCAGGACCCCGATGATTACCTGCGCGTCTTCGCTGAGGCCATTCCCGCTGTGCTCCGCGCCAGCGGCGTGGCGCCGGAAGAGATAATCGGCATCGGCATAGACTTCACCGCTTGCACGATGCTGCCGACGAAGTGGGACGGCACGCCGCTGTGCCGCTTGCCGGAGTTTCGGTCTAACCCTCACGCCTGGGTGAAGCTGTGGAAGCACCACGCCGCTCAACCGGAAGCCGACCGGGTGAACCAGGTGGCGGCCGAGCTGGGCGAACCCTGGTTGGCGCGCTACGGCGGCAAAATCTCGTCGGAGTGGTTCTTCCCCAAGGCGCTGCAAATCCTGAACGAGGCTCCGGAGATCTACGAAGCGGCCGATCGCTTGATCGAGGCGGCCGACTGGGTGGTGTGGCAACTGACGGGAGTGGAGACGCGCAACACGTGCACGGCGGGTTACAAGGCCATCTGGTCGAAGCGCGATGGCTTTCCGCGACGCGAATTCTTCCGCGCCTTGCATCCCCGCATGGAGCACATCGTGGACGAGAAGATGATGCGCGAGCTATCGCCGATCGGCACGCGCGCCGGCTCGCTCACCCCGCAGATGGCCGCGCTCACCGGGCTGCGCCCCGGCATCGCGGTGGCCGTCGCCAACGTGGATGCGCACGTCTCGGTGCCGGCCTGCAAAGTCACCCGCCCCGGCACGCTGGTCTCGATCATGGGCACGAGCGTGTGCGATATGCTGCTCGACACGCGCGAGGCGATGGTCGAAGGCATGTGCGGTTACACCGAAGACGGCATCCTGCCCGGCTACCTGGGCTACGAGGCCGGCCAATCGTGCGTCGGCGATGGATTCGCCTGGTTCGTCGAGAACTGTGCGACGCCGGAATATCACGATGAGGCCAGAGCGACCGGACGCTCGATCCATGCGGTGCTCGAAGCCTATGCTGCACAGTTGCGCCCTGGCGAATCGGGTTTGCTCGCGCTGGATTGGTGGAATGGCAACCGCTCGATTCTGGTAGACGCCGACCTGAGCGCGCTGATGCTGGGCATCACGTTGGCAACGACTCCGCCCGAGATGTATCGGGCGTGGATCGAGGCCACCGCTTTCGGCAAACGGGTCATCCTGGATGCTTTCCGGGCGCAAGGGCTGACCATCAACGATATCGTGGCGTGCGGTGGCTTGCCAGAGCGCAACAAGCTGTTCATGCAGATCACGGCCGACGTAGTTGGCCTGCCGATCAAAGTGTCCGCTTCGTCACAAACGCCGGCGCTGGGCAGCGCCATGTTTGCTGCGGTGGCGGCCGGGAGTGCCGCTGGCGGTTACGACTCGATCGAGGTCGCCGCCGAGCATATGGCGCACCTGAAGGACGAAGCCTTCGTGCCTAACCCTGCTCATCGCCAGGTGTACGACGAGCTATATGCCGAGTATGTTCGGCTGCACGACTACTTTGGCCGACATGCGGATAGCACAATCAAGAAACTCAAGCGAATCAAACTCATGACTCGCGACTCGTGACTGGCTACTGATGGCTGATAAGATGAAAGGTTGCTGATCGGGTTCCAGGTCATCAAGTCATTAAGTCGTCAAGTCGTCAGGTCTCGGTCGCGGGTCATCACCAATCATGCGCAAAATAGCACTGCAACTGTATACCGTTCGAGAGACGCTCAAACGAGACTTCATTGGCACGCTCAGGGAAGTGGCCAAGATCGGCTACCAGGGTGTTGAGCTCGCCGGCAACATGGGTGGACACAGCGCCAGAGAACTCCGGCGCGTGCTGGATGATCTCGGCCTCCAGATGATCAGTGGTCATGTGGGCATAGATGCCCTGGGCAGTGGGTTCGAACAACTGCTCGAAAGTTACGCCATCTTGGGGGCAGGCTACGTTGGTGTGGCCTGGCTGCCGGAGTCGTATCGCAACGAGGCCGGCTGGCTGCGCGCCGGCAAGATGATGGAGAAGGCAGCGCTTCAAGCGCAGAAACACGGCCTGGTCTTTCACTACCACAACCATGCCTTCGAGTTCGAGCGACTGCCTAACGGCAAATACGGCTTCGACCAGCTTTTCGACAATACCGACCCGTCGTTGATCAAATCGCAGCTCGATGTGTACTGGGTGAAGAAGGGTGGGGAAGACCCGGTCGCCTATATCAAGAAGCTGGCCGGTCGCGTGCCTCTGATCCACATCAAGGACATGACAGCCGATCCCTCTCACACCTTCGAGATCGTTGGCGATGGCATCCTGGACTTCGATGCGATCTTCGTCGCCGGCGACGCCAGTGGTGTGGACTGGTATATCGTCGAGCAGGACATTTGCCCAAAGGGCGAGCTCGAGAGCGCGCGGCGAAGCTATCAGAACATCGCCGCGCGCGGCTGGCTGGGGTGATGCTCGTGTCGGCGGCCGGCTCGAGAGGCAACCGAGCCGGCTCGCAGGGCGCGTTCTGACCAGCGGGCACGAGTCCGCAGCGCTTCCGTTTCAAGCACGCAACGGGGTCTATGCCCGGCAGCGTGGGGTTTTACACCCCAAAGATGCAACCCGATCTACTCGGCGAGGCTCTTCAAGATTTCGACGCACAGGGCGGTTCCGGGGTCCACGCGGTTGACGGTGCGTTCGCCGACCCAACTGGCGCGGCCGACGTTGCTGCGTAGCGCGATGGCTGCGTCGCGGCCCTGTTCGGCGGCCTTCAGCATGGCGGCAGCGGCTGCGGGCAGCGCTGCATCGGCGGCAATGGCCGAGGCAAACGCTTCGGCAGCCGGATGCAACGCATCCACGATGGTTTTGTCACCAGGCTTGGCCTTACCGCGTTCCTGGATGCCCTGGTCGGCGGCAGTCAGCATGCGGGCCAGCAAGCCCGCGTCGAGCGCCGTGGTGCCTTTAGCTTCCTTGCCCATGCGCATCAGCGCCGTGGCCAGCAGCGTGCCCATTGTGCTGGGGGCGGCGCGGTTGAAGGCCATGCCGGCGCTGGCCAGATACTTTCCGATGTCATCGCCCTCATTGAGTGGCGTGGTTCGGACGAACTCCAGCAGCGCCTCGCCGCCTTTGCTCATGCTCAAGCCCAGGTCACCATCGCCCACGGCAGCATCCAGTTCGTTGAGGATGTCCCTCAGCGCGATCAGCCTACGGCCTACGCGCTCAAGCGCTTCGACGACCTGCGAAGGGGTAATCATGATTTCGGCCAACTTCTATGCAAATGGGTTTAAACCTGGGTGAAGAAGGGAGTATGGGCGGGATGGTCGAGTAAGGCGGCCAGCTCATCGTCCAGCTTGAAGACCGTTAGCGAGCAACCGGCCATCTCCATGCTGGTGGCGTATTCACCCACGTAGGCGCGATGAGTGCGAACGCCATCTGCGCTCAAAATGTCATGCACTTTGCGATACACGATGTATAGCTCTTCAGGCGGTGTTGCGCCCAGGCCGTTCACCATGACCGCTACGGGGTCGCCGGCGCTCAGCGTTAGTTCGCTGCGGATGGCAGCCAGCATGCGGTCGGCGATCTCATCCGCTGGCTTCAGGCTCTCGCGGCTGACGCCCGGCTCGCCGTGGATGCCCATGCCCATCTCCATCTCGCCCTCGCCCAGGGTGAAGGTTGGCTTGCCCACCTGAGGGACGATACAAGGGGTGAGGGCTACACCCATCGTGCGCAGGTTAGCCAGCGCTTTTCTAGCCACGGCCTCCACTTCGTCCAGCGAGCCGCCCAGGTCGGCTTTTGCGCCGGCGCACTTGAAGGCGAACACCATGCCGGCCACACCGCGCCGCTTGTCGGGATCGGCGTTCGATACCACGTCATCCTTCACCAAGACGGTGCGCACTTCGATATCTTCCATGCCGGCCATCTCGGCGGCCATGTCGAAGTTCATGATGTCGCCCCCATAGTTGCCGTAGATATACACCACACCTCTGCCGCCGTGAATGCGACGGGTGACTTCCAGCATCTGATCGGCGCTGGGAGATTGAAACACGTCGCCCACCGCGCAGCCGTCCAGCATGCCTTTGCCGACGTAGCCCAGGAACACGGGCAGGTGGCCTGAGCCGCCACCGGTTGCCAGGGCCACTTTGCCCGTCACCGGTGCATCGGCGCGCACAATGCAGTGCACGTCATTGCCGGCGTAGGTCAATTGGTCGGGATGTGCTTTCAGCAAACCGTCTAGCATCTCCGGCACGAAGTTCTTGGGGTCATTCAGAATCTTTTTCATGATGCTCCTTTTCACAGCCGTATGTTTCCATCCTAAGCATTGGCCGGTGCGTCCTGACTGATCCATCCCACCGTCTGGCCGACCTGCGCGGTCTGATCGGCCCCAACCGAGATCTCGGCCAGCGTGCCGGTGGCGTAGGCTTCCACTTGCAAGGTGGTTTTGTCGGTTTCGACTTCGAACAGCGGCTCGCCTTTGCGCACCGGCTCGCCCTCTGCTTTGAACCAGCGCACGATGCGCGATTCATCGGCGCTATCGCCCAACGGTGGCATGACGATGGGGATAAGCTTGCGGGAACTCATGCAGTTGTCTCCTTCACAGTGTAGCCCAGGGTCTCCTGCGCGGCTCGAACGATGCGTGCTGTATCTGGCACGATCAGCTTCTCCAGGTGCGAGTTGGCCGGCAGGGGGATGTCGAGGGCAGCCACGCGCCGCACCGGCGCAGCCAATCGGCCGAACAGCGCCTCGGATAGCCGGCTGGCGATCTCGGCGCCCAGGCCGGCAGTCAGGCTGGCTTCGTGAATGACCACGGCGCGCCGGGTGTGCTTGACCGAAGCGATGATCGTTTCCATATCCAGCGGTTTGAGCGTGCGCAGGTCAATCACCTCGGCCTGAATCCCCGATTGCGCCAGCGCGTCGGCCGCTTCTAGCGCAAGATACATGGTGCGCGAATAGCTGATCAGCGTGATGTCGCTGCCGGGCCGGGCCACGCGCGCGCGGCCGATCGGTATCAGGTATTCGTGATCGGGCACCTCACCCTTTATGGCATATAGACCTTTGTGTTCCAGGAAGACGACCGGATTGCCGTCGCGGATGGCCGATTTGAGCAGCCCTTTGGCGTCTTCCGGCGTGGCCGGGGCAACGACCTTGAGGCCGGGGATGTGGACGAACCAGGCTTCCAGGCTCTGGCTATGTTGGGCGCCGGCGCCGCGTCCGGTGCCTTGTTGCGTGCGCACCACTATCGGCACGTGAATTTGCCCGCCGAACATGTAGTGGATTTTGGCAGCCTGGTTGACCAGCTGATCCATGGCATAGGCCAGGAAGTCCACGTACATGATTTCGGCCACCGGCCGGCCGCCAGTCATAGCTGCGCCGACCGCCGCGCCGACGATGGTCCCCTCGGACATGGGCGTATCAATCACGCGCTGTGGCCCGAACTCCTCCAACAATCCTTTGGTTACAGCATAGGCGCCCCCGTAGCGGCCGATGTCTTCCCCTAGTAGAAACACGCGTGGGTCGCGTTGCATCTCTTCCCGTAGCGCCTGGCGCAGCGCGTCGCGGAACATCATCATCGTCATGGTCGGGCTTGCTGTGTGGATGGGTGAAAAGATTTACGAATGGGCTGTCGGGAAGTAAACGTCCTCAAAAGCTACTTCGTCAGGTGCGGCGGGGCTTTCCTCGGCAAAGCGAACGGCTTCATCCAAGGATCTTTGCGCCTCGGCTTCAATGGTCTGCATGTCATCAGGCGTCAACCAACCTTCGTCCAGGGCGCGCGCCTTGAACAAGGCGATTGGATCGCGGGCGCGCCACTGCCTTTCCTCTTCGGGATCGCGATAGGCTGAGGGGTCGCCTCGCGAGTGGCCCAGGAAGCGATACGTGTGTGCGCCGATCAACGTGGGGCCGCCGCCGGCGCGGGCGTGGGCGATCGCTTGTGCGGCTGCGCAATACACGGCCAGTGGATCCTGGCCGTCCACATCCACGCCGGGCGTGGCGTAGGCGTCGGCGCGCGTCTTGAAGCTCACCGGTGGGGTTGCTTTGGTCCACGGCAACGACATGGCGTATTGGTTGTTCTCGCACACGAACACGGCGGGGAGTTGATAAACCGCCGCCATGTTCAACGCCTCGTGAAACACGCCCTCGGTGACGGCGCCATCGCCGAACATGCACACGGTGACGGCCTGATTGCCGGATAGCTTCGACCACAGCGCCGCGCCGACGGCGATCCCAATGTGGCCGCCTACGATGCCATTGGCGCCCAGGTGGCCTAGCGCAACATCGGTAATGTGCATGGAGCCGCCTCGGCCTTTACAGTAGCCAGTGGCCTTGCCCATTAGCTCGGCCATCATGCGGCCCAGATCGCCGCCGCGCGCGATGAGGTGGCCATGGCCGCGATGGGTGCTGGTGATGTAGTCGTTGGGCTGCATGGCCATGCATACGCCGGCGGCCACCGCTTCCTGGCCGATGCTGACATGGCACATGGTGCTGGCCAACTTGCCCTGCATCAGCACTTCCAGCGTGCGTTCTTCGAACAGGCGAATGCGCACCATGTGACGCAACGCCTGACAGGCAAACTCGTGATTCATGATCGCTTTTCAGAGGATGGGTTGGAGAGCGCGTTTTGGTGTCGCGCCATCTCGTGCATCAAGGGCTGCAGTCGCGGATAGGTGGCGATGTATTGCTCGACGTAGAACTGGTATTGAGCGTGACGTTCGGGGTCCGGCTCGATGCAGTCGGCGATGCAGGACATCTGGCCGGCAGCAGTGACGATGTCGGGGTACAGGCCGGCGGCGACCGCTGCCAGGATGGCCGATCCCAAGGCCGGCGCATCGGGCGTCTGGCTGAGCATGATAGGTATGCCGCTGACATCGGCGTGAATCTGCATCCATAGCCGGCTGCGCGTGGGACCGCCAGCGGCCACAATTTCCTTCACCATATAGCCGCTGTTGCGAAAGACGCGGAAGATGTGCTCCGATCCATAGGCTATCCCTTCCAGGATGGCCCGAAACAGGTGAGCGGTGGTGTGCTTGAGCGACAACCCCCAGAACGCACCGCGCGCCAGCGAGTCCACGTAAGGCGTGCGGTTGCCCTGGAAGTAGTCCAGCACAATCAAGCCCTCCGAACCCGGCGGCACCGCTGTCGCCATCTCGTTGAGCAGGGTATAGGTGTCCACGCCGCGTTGTTGGGCCAGGGCGGCCTCGGCAGCGCAGAAGTGGTCTTTGAACCATTTGACGACCGAGCCGGTGGAGACCTGTCCGCCCTCGACGGTGTACTGGCCGGGAAGCACGGCGTCGGTGTAAGCGCCAAAGATGCCCTGCGTGTGGAATGGCTGGTCGGTCTGGCCCAGCATCAGATGCGACGAGCCGGTGATGAACGCCATTTTGCCGGGCGAGACCACGTTCAGGCCCAGCATAGCCACGAACGCATCGGCGCCGCCTTCGGCTACCGGGATGCCCGGCCTCAGTCCCAACTCGGCGGCGACCCCTGGCCTCAGCTCGCCGGCCACCTGGCCCATATCCAGGATGCGTTCAGGGAATCGCTCGATCAAGTCGCCCAGGCCGATGTTCTGATAGAACGACGGCGACCAGCCGCCTTCGCGCCGGTCGTAATACCAGCGGATGCTGACGTTGTTGATGCTGCCTGTCCATTGGCCGGTCAATCGGTGGGTGAGCCAGTCAATGAACTCGCCCACATGGGCAGCGCGGCGGTACACATCAGGTTCGTTCTCTTTCACCCATAGCGCTTTGCACGGCATCCACTCGGCAGACACATTGCCGAAGCCGTTGTAGCGCAACATTGGATGGCCGCTGCGGGCGATGCGTTGGGCTTGTTCGGCCGCCCGCACGTCCATCCAGATGATGGCCGGGCGCAGCGGGCGGAACTGCTCATCCATGAAGACCACGGTGCAACTGGTGCAGTCGGCGCCGATGGCGACGATGTGAGATGGGTCAACGCCGCTCTCCTGGATGGCCCGACGGCCGGCGGTGACGAACGCTTGCCACCACTCGTCCGGCTGTTGCTCGGCCCAGCCGGGCTGGGGATGGTAAGTCGGGTAGGGCGCGGCGGCGCGGCTCACCATTTCTCCATCGGGCGTGAAGATAGCGACGCGCACGCTTTCGGTGCCGAAGTCTACGCCCATCACGTAGGTGGAATGCAGTGTCATGTCAGCTCCATCACAGCCTCAAGGGGATCAAATGGCGTAGCTCACTCAGTCGGTTTTTGGTTTGTGCCTGGGAGAAAGACGCCGCCCTTCGCTGTACGAGTTGGCGACCATGATGATGAGCAACAAGGCGCCCCAGGCAAACTCTTTGAAGAACTGTCCGCCGCTGATGGTGAACAACAGCATGTTCATGCCGGTGGACACGAATTGCAGGGCCAGGATGGCCAGCACGATGCCGGCGATGCGCCCTGATCCGCCGCTGGGGTTGACGCCGGCCAGCACCGCCACCACGATCGCCTGCAACACATACGAGGGGGCAAAATCCCACTTGGCCGAGTTGTTGCGCCCCAGAAAGATGATGGCCACCACCGCGGCCAGCAGCCCGCTGAGCATGTAGGTCATCAGCAACACGCGCCGGACGTTGATCCCGGAGAAGCGCGCTGCGTTCATGTTGCTGCCCAGCATGTAAAGCTTGAGGCCAAATGAGGTGCGGTTCAACACCACGGCAAAGATGACCACCACTACGGCGAAGATCACCAGCGGGATGGGAATGATCCCCAGCAGGTTGGCCGTGCCGATGAACGTCAGACGGTTCTCGGCGAAGACAGCGTTCCCGCGCGTCATGGCGACGGTCAAGCCGGTGTATAGAGTCATGGTGCCCAGGGTAGCCAGGATGGGGGTGAGGTTGACGTAGGCGATCAGCGCGCCGTTGATCAAGCCGGCGACGGCGCCGGCCAGAAAGGCTACAGCCACCGCAATGATCAGGCCGAGGATCACCTGACCATCCGTGGCATTGGGGGGAATCAAGGCGCGAATGACCAGGGCGGCCAGCACACCGGACAGGTTAGCCACGCTGACCACCGAAAGGTCAATGCCCCCGGTCAACATCGTGATCATGATGGCGATGGCCAGGATGCCTATCTCCGGGAACTGGCTGCCCATCGAAAGGAAGTTCTCCGGCGTGGGGAAGACATCCGGCTTGAGCAGGCTCATGGCCACGAAGATGGTGACGCAGGCGATGAGCAAACGCAGCAGATTACCATCCAGCGCCAGGCGCGCTTTGGGGAGAGGCTTGTAGCTGGCGTCAGGTGCGCTCATGATCGTTGCTCCGCGAGAACAGGCTCGATTTCCACGTTGGCCCGCCGGCCGGCGCGCAGCGCACGGATGGCGGGCACGGCGGTGCCGATGATGATGATGGCGCCGATCACCACGCGCTGCCAGATGGACGGGATGCCCATCAAAATCAGGCTGTTGCTCAACACCGTCACCAGGGTCACTCCCAGCAACGTGCCGATGACGCTGCCGCGGCCTCCGGTGATGGACGCCCCGCCCAGCACAGTGGCGGCGATCACGTCCAGCTCCTGCCCCACGATGTCCTGGGCGTTGGCTTGACGGTTCAGGCCGCCGTAGATCATGCCGGCCAGGCCGGCCAGCAGGCCGACGAACGCGTAGATGAAAACTTGCGTGTGCGCGATGTTGAAGCCGGCGCGCTCGGCAGCTTCGCGCGAGCCGCCCAGGGCATAGATGCTGCGACCCAGCATGGTGTAGCGCAAAATGATCTGCGCCAGGATCGCTACGCCCACCAGGAACAGCACTGCTGAATGCAACCCCACGGTGATGCCCCGACTGTCGGTGACGGTGAACAGAAATGCGCCCGAATACTCGGCCATGCCGGGAGGTAGATCGCGAATGATCTTGCTGCCGATCACGAACAGCAGGAAGCCGCGAAAGAGGCTCTGCGTGCCCAGCGTCACGATCAGCGTGGGCAGGCGGAAGCGGGCGATGAAGAATGCGTTGATCAGCCCAAGCACGACGCCGATGCCGGCGGACATGAGGAAGAAGGCGAACATCCCGCCGCCGAACCCGATGTTGTTCATGATCACCGTCGTGGTGTACATCGCGAACACGGCGATGGCGGTGAATGAAACGTCAATCCCGCCGGATATCAGCACGACCAAGACGCCGATCGCGAAGATGCCGGTCACGGTTGCGCTGCGGGCCAGGTCGAACCAGTTGCCCGGCGTCCAGAACACCGGATTGATGAAGCCGATGGTGAGACACAGTGCGAGCAGGGTGACGCCGACCAGCGTCTCTTGTCGTGAGAGAATCCTTTTCAGCATGGCTACGATCGTCACAGCGGCAGACAGGAAGGCGTGAAGTTAACCGGCGGGGCGAGCCATCGAGGTGGCTTCGGTCAATCGGGCGGTCAGTTCGGCTTCGGTGATTTCCGGGCGATCGAAGACACCGGCCACGCGCCCTCGGCGCATCAGCAGAATGCGGTTGCACAGGTGCAGCAGCTCGGGAATGTCGTCCGAAATCACCAGGATGCCAATCCCCTCACGCGCCAGATTCTTGATGATTTCGTGCAACTCCATCTTGGAGCCGACATCCACCCCGACGGTGGGGCCGTTCAAGATCAGAATGCGCGGCTTGCTGGCCAGCCACTTGGCCAACACCACCCGTTGTTGGTTGCCGCCCGACAGGCTCTTGGCCGGCAGTTCCGGGTCGTGGGTCTTGATGGACAACTGTTCCACCCAGTAGCGGACCTGACGGTTGACCTGGCTGATAGATAGCAGGCCGCCGGGTCGGGTGAGGGTATCAATGGTGCGGATGACGATATTGCGGCTGATGGATTGATCCAGGAACAGCCCCTCGGTCAAACGATCTTCAGGGACGTAGCCGATGCCGTGATGAATGGCGCTCTGGATGTCGCGAACGTGAGCGGGCTGACCGTCTATGAGGATTTCGCCCGAATCCACCGGCAGCACCCCGAACAGGGATAAAGCCAGCTCTGTGCGGCCGCTGCCCAGCAGGCCGGTGATGCCCAAAATCTCGCCCGGCCGCAGCGCGAAGGAGATATCTTCAAAGTTGCCGCGAGAACTCAGGTGGCGGACCTCCAGGAGCGGCTGTTCGTTCGTCGGTCGGTAGTCGTAATCCGCTTCTTCGATCTGGCGGCCGGTCATGTAGTACGTCAGCTTGCTCCGGTCCAGCGAAGCCACGTCGGTATCCACGACCACCCTGCCGTTGCGGATGATCATCACCTTGTCGGCGATCTCCAACACCTCGTTGAGCTTGTGGCTGACAAACAACACAGCCACGCCTTCTTGCTGCACATTGCGGATGACGCGGAACAGGGCGCGGATTTCCTTCTCGGTCAACGCCGTGGTGGCCTCGTCCATGATGATCAGGCGCGCGTTTTGAACCAGCGCGCGACAGATGGCCACCAGTTGTTTATCGGCGACGGAGATGGATTCAACTTCAACATCCAGTGGTAGACGCACGCCGATTTTGTCAAGCGCCGTCTGCGCGATCTGGTGCACCTGGCCCCAGCGCACCACCCGCACGTTGCGCGATAGCTGGTAGTTCAGCGCGATGTTCTCGGCGACGGTGAGGTTGGGGAAGAGAGAAAAGTCCTGATAGATGACCTGGATGCCTTCGCGGATGGCATCCATCGGATACAGGCGCTGGAAAGATCTGCCGTTGATGACGATGTCGCCGCTGTCGGGGGTGACTACGCCGGCGATGATTTTGATCAGCGTGGACTTGCCCGATCCGTTTTCGCCCACCAGACAATGCGCTTCCCCTGGCTTTACCACCAGACTGACATCATCGAGGGCTTGAACGCCGGCGAATGACTTGCTGATGTGATTCAGCGTCAGGAACGCGTCTGCCATGAGATGCTGTGGGGCGGGCAGCGAAGCCCGCCCCGTCATCAATGAGCAAGTTGAAACTGGGTCTAGAACTTGTACTGATCGAGGTTGTCTTTGGTCACATCCACCCATGCCGAGCCATACAAGACGTTGCCACGGGCGATAAGCTTGTTGTAGCCCTCGATGCCCAGGTCCATGCCATCGCCGATCGGCTCGCCCTTGATGTGCATCATGGCCAGCTTGTTCATGGCGATGCCGGCCAGCTTGGGATCCCAGAAGCTGATCATCTGCACGGCGCCGCTGGTGATGAACTTGCCGGTGATGGAGGGCAGGCTGGTGCCGGCCACCACGATCTTGCCGACCAGGCCAGCTTCCTCGATCGCTTGCCCCACGCCGGCGGCGTCGGTCGAGGCGCTGGTCTGCACGGCGCGCAGGTTGGGGTAGGCCTTCAGCAGTTCCTTCATCTTCTGGTAGGCGATTTGCGAGTCGTCCTTGGTCTCCTGCTTGTCGGCCACCAGCTTCATGTTGGGATACTTCTCTTTCTGCCGGGCGATGCCGCCGTCCACCCATTCGTTGTGCGTCTTGGAGCCGAGGCTGCCCACGAACACGGCATACTCGCCTTCGCCGCCGGTCTGCTCGGCGATGAAATCCATCAAGTGCGCGCCATAGGCGGTATTGTCGAACGCCTCGATATCCCAGTGCATGCTCTTCTGGTTGGAGGCCTCGTGGGTGATGACAGCAATGCCGGCGTCCATGGCCTTCTTCAACACCGGGTCCAGCACATCGGGATCCATCGGCACCACGCACAACGCGGCAACCTTCTGCGCAATCAGGTTCTCGATGATGGGGATTTGCAGCGCGGCATCTGCCTTCTCAGGGCCGGTCAAGAACGCGGTGACGCCATTCTGTTGTCCCCACTCTTTGACGCCTTCCTCCATCCGGTTGAACCAGTTGATGCCGGCGATCTTGACTACGGTCGCGTAGGCGCCCTTGGCATCGCCTGCGGTCTGCTGGGCGGCAGAGGGTTGAGTCCCGGTCTGGGCCGGCGGAGGCGCAGCACATGCCGCCACCACGCTTCCCAATCCCAGCAGACCAGCGCCTCGAAGCACTTGACGACGACTCAAACGACGCTTTCCTACATCAATCATCTTGGACATTTCAGCTTACTCCCGTGAAGTAAAAGACATGAGCAAATGGATTGAGATTGGTTGGATAGTACGCGGTCGCAGGAGTCGGCGTGAAATCCCAAAGCAGGTTGATTGGGATAATACTCTCGCACAACGGCAGTGACAAGCAAGCGGTGCAATTTTGTGCAAGGTGCGATCGGCGTCTTTGTAGGCAAACCTGACCGGTGCTGCTTCGCCGGAGGGGCAGGCCGGATCGGAGCGCAGGCCCAAGCGCGCTGAGCGCTGTTGCGCACGGAAGGTGCGCTCATAATCCTGGAAGCCGGCTGCCCGAGTTACAATCGCCCGAATGAACGAAACGGCTCCCAACCCTGGCCTGACCGAAGCCGCTGCCTTGCCCGCAGAACCCAGGGGCAGCGCCAGCCGCGCCATCTTGCGCGAGATCGTCGAGACGGTCGCCTTGTTCGTAGTTGTATTCACGATCGTGCGTTTCGCCATCGGCAACTACTCGATCCTGGGGCAGAGCATGGAACCCAACTATCACGAGGATCAGCGCCTGTTGGTGGACAAAATCACCCCCCATTTGTTCGGCTATAACCGCGGCGACGTCGTCATTGTGCATTCACCGATGCAGGACATCGAGCTGATCAAGCGCCTGATTGGCAAGCCGGGTGACACGATTGAACTGCGCGACAACCGGGTCTACGTGAACGGGGAGCCGCTGAACGAGCCGTATCTCCCACCCAACGCCAACTCCGGCCCAACACGAGGCGACTTCAAATGGACGCTGGGGGAAGATGAGTACTTCATCATGGGCGACAACCGTAGCTTCAGCCAGGATTCGCGGTTGTTCGGCCCGGTATCGGCTGACAGAATCGTGGGGCGGGCACTGCTGTTGTACTGGCCGTTGAGCGACCTGCACTTTGTGCGGCACTATGCGTATGATAAGTAGCGGTGCGCTGTGCAAAAGACACACCTGCAGGCAGGACAACGATGAGCCGATCTTGACCGCTCGTCGGTGTCTCGTGCTACAACTCTCAACTCACAGCTCAAAGCTCACCTATGCTCGACGCATTGCGCCAACAAGTCTATGAGCTGCACCTGGAGTTGCCCAAGTACAACCTGGTGGTATGGACGATGGGCAACTTGAGTGCACGCGATCCCGAGACCGGCCTAGTGGTGATCAAACCCAGCGGCGTGCGCTACGAGGATCTACGTCCGGACAATTTAGTGATCGTTGATCTGGACGCCCGGGTGATCGAGGGCGATCTGGCGTATTCCAGCGACACACTGACCCATCTATACATCTATCGCCATCGCCCCGATGTGAACGGCGTGTGCCACACCCACAGCACGTTCGCGACGGCGTTCGCTGCCATCGGCCGGCCGATCCCTTGCTTTCTCACCGGCATGGCCGACGAATTTGGCGGTGAAATCCCGCTGGGCGGGTTCGAGCTGATCGGCAGCGAGGCGATCGGCAAAGAAGTGTTGCGCGTGATCGGGTCCGGCAAGGCGGTGATCATGCAGAATCATGGCCTGTTCACCATCGGCAAGAACGCCGAAGCGGCGGTGAAGGCAGCCGTGATGGCCGAGGACGCCGCCCGCACATCGTTTTACGCCTTGCAGCTCGGCACGCCCATACCGATCCCGCCTGCAGACATCGCCAGGCTATACCAACGCTACAGCGAAGTCTATGGTCAACGCTGATGCGATTCACCATGCCTCAGCCGAATCAACTTCAGTTATTTGTCCTGGCTTCGCTGGCCTTGCTGGTGGTGCCTGGGCCGGCGGTGCTGTATATCGTTGCGCGCAGCATGCACCAGGGGCGGATGGCCGGTATTGCCTCCGTTGCCGGTGTGCAGGTAGGAGCGTGCGTGCACATCGTTGCCGCTGCTTTCGGCCTATCGGCGCTGTTGCTCTCCTCGGCGCTGGCCTATAGCGCGGTCAAATATCTTGGCGCTGCCTATTTGATCTATCTCGGGCTGCGTCAGGTGCTCTCGCGCGAGGCGCCCGGCGCCGAGGCGCCTCGCACTGCCGGCGCATTCGAGCCGCGGTCACTGCGGCGCGTGTTTGCACAGGGCGTCGTCGTCAACGTGCTTAATCCGAAAGCGGCCTTGTTCTTCCTTGCCTTTTTGCCGCAGTTCGTGGATCCCGCACGGGGCTCCGTGGCGATGCAAATGCTGTTCTTCGGCGCGTTGTTCATCGGCCTCGCTATGCTGAGCGACGGTACATATGCCATGCTGGCAGGGTCGTTGGGAAACTGGCTGCGCCACAGCCCGCGCTTCTGGAGGGGACAGCGCTTCTTCGCCAGCGCGGTTTACATCGGCCTTGGCCTCACCACGGCGCTATCCGGTTCAAGCAACCACTAAGCGCCCTATCTAAGAACGATTCGGAGCAGTCCCTTGCCCCTCACCGCCACCACTGCTGCGTCGCAGCAGGATGATCTCGGCCATGATGCTGATGGCGATTTCCTCCGGCGTCTCGGCTTGGATCTCGATCCCGATCGGCGCGCGCACTCGCTGTAGCGCTTCCTCGCGGATGCCCTGTTCGCGCAGTGCCTGGGCTGCGATCGTCCAGCGCCGCTGGCTGCCGATCACGCCGATGTAGGCCACCGGCGATTGCAGCAGGCGCGGCAGCGCCGCCACGTCAATCGGATAGCCGCGCGTGACGAGGGCGACGAACGTCTGCGCGGTGAGCGGCAGCTTGTCCAGTTGTTCGCTCAGCGGCCCGGGCAGATACACATCTGCGCCCGGACACTGCTCTGGCGTGCATAGTTCGGCGCGATCATCGCTGATGGCCACGCGAAACCCGCACCACTTGGCCAGGTGCACCAGCGCGCGGCCGACATGTCCGGCCCCGACGACGAGCAGCGTAGGCGCCGGCAGCAGCGGCTCGATGAAGACCTCGACGGTGCCGCCGCACACGCCGGGATCGCCCCTGGCCAAGTCGGCCAGGTGATACGTTGCCGTGCGCGGTCGTCCATCCGCTATGGCCTGCTGTGCCAGCGCGATGGCGCGGCTTTCCATCTCGCCGCCGCCGACGGTGCCGCCGAGGATGGCGCCGTCGGCGCTCACCAGCATCTTTGCGCCTTCGCGGCGCGGCACGCTGCCGCTGGTGCGGATGACGGTGACGAGCGCACACGGGTCGCCGCTTTCGATGCATCGAGAGGCCAGACCGAGAACGTTCACTTCCACGATGTTAAATGTTACCGTGAGCCACCACCGGGCCCTAGATATTCGCTGTGTTCATCCTTCCACCAGGTATTCGAACAGCAGCGTTCCGGCCGTCCAAAAAATGACGATGAAGGCGCACTCGACGCCAATCCACGCTACGAACTCGTCCAACGGCAGGCGATCCAAAAAGCCCGACGTGGCGATGACCGCTGCCACGAGTAACGGCAAGGCGAGCGGAAATAGCAAGATGGGCAGGAACACCTCGCGCGCGCGTGTGCTGGCGGCCATCGTCGCGATTAACGTGCCCGCGCCGGCGTAGCCGATCACCCCGAGCAACACCACCAGCCATACCCCTGGCTGCATCAGCGTCTCATCAAAAAGGATGGCCATGACCGGCACGACCAGCAGCCCCACCGCCAGGGTGAAGATAACGTTGGCGATGGCCTTGCCGGCGAAGATCACGCTCCGGTCGCATGGCGCGAGCAACAGGCCGTCCATGCACTGGTTGATCTGCTCGGACGACATCGAACGCGACAGCCCCAGCGTGCCGGCGAACACCAGCGTCACCCATAGCACCCCAGGCGTCAACGGGCGGAAGGCATCCACCCGCAGCCGCAACGCGAAGTTGAACATGACGATGGCCATCACGGCGAACACGGCCATGGCGGTGATGGATTCGCGCGTGCGCAGTTCTAGCAGGATGTCTTTGCGGACGATGGCAGCGATTTGGCGAGTGGCAAGGCGCATGGCGGCGAAGAATGATCATGCTTCGGTCATGAGCGCGATCAGGGCGCCGGCGGTGATGTCATCGCGCAGCTCGTGGGTGATTTGCCCGCCTTTGAGGATGAGCGCCCGCGTGACGCCATCCAAACCGCGACCGAGCTCGTGCGTAGTCATCACCACGGCTCGGTTGCGCACAGCCATCTCGCACAGCAACGCGGAGAGGTTCGCCGCCGCTGCCTGGTCGAGGCCTGTGAACGGCTCGTCAAGCAACAGCAGGAGCGGATCATGCAAAATGGCGCGGGCGATGGTTAGCCGTTGAATCATCCCGCGCGAAAATGTGCGGGCCAGGTCATCCCGGCGATTCCACAAGCCGACGCGCCGCAGCGCATCTTCGACGAGGGGCTGCAGCTCATCGTCCGTCACTCGACGCCCCACGCGTTCCCCTCGGCTTCCCGGTTCTTGATCTGCGCCCTCTGGCCTCTGTTTCCCGACCCCATACATTCGCCCATAAAACTCCAGATTCTCGCGGGCGGTGAGGTCAGGGTAGATCAGCGACTGGTGCGACACCAGGCCGATGAACGCTCGGGCGCGATCGGGATGGGCAAGCGCGTCCACGGCGCCGATGGTGAGTGCGCCGCCGCTGGGCCGGGCGAGCGTAGCCAGGATGCGCAGCAGGGTGGTCTTGCCGGCGCCGTTGGCGCCCAGGATGGCGACGAATTCGCCGCGCGCGATTTCCAGCGAGACGCCGCGCAGTACCGGGCGCATTCCGAACAGTTTGCCGATGTTGGTGGCCGAAAGCAGGATGGTCATGTTGTACCAGCGCCGATGTCAGACACGGCTGGCGCCGGCGGTGCGCAAGTGTAACCGATGGCATCCCCGTGCGTGCGCATCGGCGCGATGGAAATTGACGTTTGGCGCACCCTGTGCCATATATCCAGGCTACAACCCCTTTCGCTCATCTTTGGAAACACTATGAATCTTCAAAACAAGATCGTTGCCATCGTCGGCGGCGCGACGGGCATCGGCAAAGCGACTGCCGAGGTGTGTGCTGCTGCTGGCGCCACTGTGATCGTAGCCGACTTCAACGAAGTCGAAGGTCGGGCCGCCGCCGCGGCCGTCGGCGGTTCCTTCTTCGCGATCAACGTCGCCGACGAAGCGTCGGTCGCCGCGGCATTCGCCGCGATGGCGAGCCGCTTCGACCGGCTCGATGCGCTGATCCAGACCGCCGGCATCTTGCGTGGCGCGTTCGTCCCGCTCGAAGAGTTTGACCTGGCCATGTTCGAGTCCGTATTAGATGTGAATCTGGTCGGCAGCTTTCTGTGCGCCAAGCACGCTGTGCCGCTGCTCAAAAAAGCCGGTAAGGGAGTGATCGTGCTGGTGTCATCCGCCGCAGCGATCGGCGGCAGCTCGTCGTATGCCTATGGCGCGAGCAAGGGTGGCGTGAACGCCTTGGGTATCACGCTGGCGAATAAACTGGCTGCCGATAACATCCGCGTCAACGTGGTGATGCCCGGCAACATTGATACGGCTATGAAGCGGTCGGTCATTCAGGCCGAGCGCGAGCGGCTCGGCGTAGGCGGCGAGCAGCAACGGCTCGAACTCGGTGCACCGATCGGCGTCGGCCGCATCCTCGCATGGCTGGCCAGCGACGACGCTGATTACGTGCGTGGCATGATTCAAACCCGATAGGGGGAAGGTGTGAAACTCGGCATTGCGGGCCAGTTGGCCCATCCCGATGAGCCGGATCCCGTTCTGCTGCCGCCCGACTGGCGAATGGTAGATGTGCCGGCGGCGCAGCGCGTGCGCCGAGCCGGCTTTCGTGGCGCGCAACTGTTCTTCAACCGCCCGCTGGAAGCAGCGCGCGACGATCTGCTGCGCGTAAAGCGTGCTTTTACCGATGCCGACCTGGAGGTTGCCCAGGTGAACGGTTGGTACGAGCCGCTGTGCAGCTACGACGACGACGTGCGCGCGGCTGGAGTCAGCGGCATGCAGGCCCTGGTGCGCATCGGTCGGCTGATGGATGCGCCCAGCGTCTACGTCCGGCCGGGCGGGCACAATCCCAACGGCCACTGGTATGCCCATCCGGAGAACCACTCGCCGCGCACCTTCGACCGCCTCGTGGATAGCTTGCGCAAGGTGTGCGCGGTGGCACAAGCTGAAGGCGTGCCGGTGGCCGTCGAAGGGCATGTGCTCTCTGCGCTCGATACGCCCCAGCGCGTGCGCGATCTGCTCGATGCCGTCGGGTCGCCCATGCTCAAGTTCAACTACGACCCGGTCAACTTCGTCGGCACCGTACGCCAGGTGCATGACACATCGAGCGTGCTGAACGAGTTGTATGCGCTGCTTGGGCGCGATATCGTGGTGGCTCATGCCAAGGATTGCCGCCTGGCCGACCAGCTCGTCGTGCACATCGAAGAAGTGGTGCCCGGCAGCGGGGCGATGAACTACGAACTGTTCATGCGCCAGTTTCAACGAGTGTGTCCGAACGGCTATTTCATCATCGAGCATTTACCCAATGCCCTGGTGCCGCAGGCATGCGCCTACGTGGTCTCAGCCGCCCGTGCCTTCGGCATTCCTCTGGAGCAGTAACCATGACGCTTGACTTGACCCCCGAACGATTGGCGTATCGCCTGCAGTTTTCGCACGTGGCGAAGAAAGTGGCCGATTGGCCCGGCGCAAGTGATGTAGCCAACATAGCTGCGATCTGTGGCATCAGCGTGGATGAGTACCGGCGCATCGAGGCCCGCTATGCTGCCAACGCGCGCGCTGCGGCCGAGTCATTGCTGGCCGATCCGGCCTTTGTCGAGCGGGTCGGACGCCTCCCCTTTGAGAAGGGCGCCACCGTGGTCGCCCTGGGTGATAGCTTCACCGACGACTGGCAGTCGTGGCTGGAGATCTTGCGCCACGCGCTCGACCTGTGCCGGCCCGACCACGCCGTTCGCCTGGTGAACGCCGGCGTCTCCGGCGACACGACGGCGCAGATGTTAGCGCGCTGCCTCGGCGTGGTCCAGCTCAACCCCGATTGGGTGATCTGCCTGGCCGGCACCAACGATGCGCGGTTGCACGGCGTGAAGCCGATCAAGACGCTCGTCAGCATCGAGGAGACGGCTCGCAATCTGGTCGCGCTGCGCAGCTTCGTAGCAATCCAGGCGCCGCAAGCGCGCTGGGTGTGGGTGACGCCGGCTACCGCCGACGAAGAAGCGATCGCCCGCCACTGGTTCCTTGGCCGGCAGAACCAGCTAGGTTGGCGAAACAGTGACCTGGTCGCCGTCGCCGACGTCATGAAGCAACAGCCGGATCCAGTGGTGGATTTACAAGCCGTCTTTGGCATGCCGCCGCGCCCCGGCTATTTGCTGGAAGATGGCCTCCATCCATCGCTGGAAGGACAGAAAGCCATCTTGCGTGCGCTCGTGGAGAAGCTCTCGTAGAATGCCGGGCAATTTTGTTGAGTTTACCCAAGGTGGGTAGCACCACAAAATAGCGTGGAGCTAAATCCGCCTGGGTGTGAAGCGTAGCAACTCATCAATCGTCCACACATGG